>NZ_JBRCLD010000083.1:0-14707 GCF_053487655.1 Thermaurantiacus sp.
AGCGCCGGCTCGAGCAGCCAGATGGAGCCTGTAACCGGGGTGGACGCTCCCGCCGGGGTGACGGCGACGGGCTCGCCGGCCTCGGGCGCCCTGTTCAAGATCGCAGCTGGCGGCCAGATGGAATTGCGCGCCGAAGTGGCCGAGCAGGACATGGCCGCCCTTGCCGTCGGCGAGCCCGTCGCCGTCACCCCGGCGGGAGCGTCCACCCCGGTTACAGGCTCCATCTGGCTGCTCGAGCCGGTCATTGACCCGCAGCGCCGGCTCGGCACGGCCCGGATTGCGCTTCCTCGCGACCGCGCGATCCGCGCTGGCGGCTTTGCAGTTGCCGAGATCGAGGCTGGCAAGGCCATGCGCCCGGTGCTGCCCCAGTCCGCCGTGCTCGCTGACCAGGCCGGCAGCTATGTCTATGTGGTCGACTCCGAAGACAAGGTGGTCCGCCGCGACGTGCGGATTGCCGGCATCAGCCAGGCCGGCGTTGCCATCCGCGAGGGCCTTTCTGGCACCGAACGGGTGATCGTCTCGGCCGGTGCCTTCGTGCGGCCGGGCGAAAAGGTCACGCCGGTCTTTCGCAAGTGACCGGCTGGAGCTGAGAATGGATCTTCGCAACATCTCAAGCTGGGCGATCCGGAACCCGATTCCGCCGCTCCTTCTCTTCCTGATGCTGGGCCTCCTTGGCACGCTGAGCTTCGTGCGCATGAAGATCAACGCCATGCCCGACATCGCAGCCCCCATTGTCAATGTCCAAGTCGCGCAGCCGGGCGGTGCGCCGACCGAAATCGAGACTCAGATCACCCGCAAGGTGGAAGGCGCAGTCGCTGGCATCGGCAACATCAAGGCCATTTCCTCCGTGGTCCAGGAAGGGGGGAGCTTCACAACCGTTGAGTTCCAGATCGGAACTCCAGTCGACCGCGCCGTCAACGATGTGCGCGATGCCGTCACCAAGGTCCGCTCCGACTTGCCAGAAGGCATTCTGGAGCCGCAAGTGACAAGAGTCGATGTCGAGGGCGGCGCGCTTGCCTATGTCGCCGTCAAGTCGACGGCCATGTCGCTTGAGGAACTGTCCTGGTTCGTCGACAACACGATCGCCAAGCGCATGGTCGCCATCCCCGGCGTTGCCCAAGTGTCGCGCGGCGGCGGCGTCAGCCGCGAAATCCGCGTCGACCTGAAGCCCGATCGGTTGCAGGCCTTCGGTATCACGGCAGCCCAAGTCAACGCCCAGCTGCGCACGCTCAACCTCGACGTCCCCGGCGGTCGCACCGAAGTCTCAGGCGCGGAGCAGGCGGTCCGCGTTCTCGGCGGCGCCAGGACCGCGCTTGACCTTGGCGAGACTCGCATTGCGCTTCCCGGTGGCCGCTTCGTCCGCCTCTCCGACATCGCCGAAGTGCGCGACGGCACTTCCGAGCAACGCTCGATCGCGCGGCTTAACGGGCGGCAGGTGACAAGCTTCGGCCTGTTCAAGGCCAGGGGTGCGTCCGATGTCCAGGTCTACGAACGGATGAACAAGGTGCTCGATGAGTTGCGCACCGAATATCCGGACATCGCCTTCGAAGAGCTGTTCACGACTGTCAAATACACGGAAGAAGAATATGACAGTGCCATCACCGCCATGGTCGAGGGCGCCCTCCTCGCTGTCCTCGTCGTGTTCCTGTTCCTGCGCGACGCACGGGCGACGCTCATTGCCGCGCTTGCCATTCCGCTCTCGGCCATTCCGACCTTCTGGTTCATGGAGCTGATGGGCTTCACGCTCAACACCATCAGCCTGCTTGCGCTGAGCCTGGTTGCCGGCATCCTCGTCGACGACGCCATTGTTGAGATCGAGAACATCGTCCGCCACATGCGCATGGGCAAGTCCCCGTTCCAGGCGGCCCTCGAGGCTGCCGACGAGATCGGCCTTGCCGTGGTCGCCACGACCTTTGCAATTATCGCCGTCTTCCTGCCGGTCTCGTTCATGCCGGGAATCTCGGGCCAGTATTTCAAACAGTTCGGCTTGACGGTCTCGGTTGCCGTGTTCATGAGCCTGTTGGTTGCGCGGCTGATTACCCCCCTTATTGCCGCCTATTTCCTGAAGCCGCATGGCCCCCGCAGCCATGGCGATGGCCCGATGATGGACCGCTATCTCGCCTTCCTGCGCTGGTCGCTCCACAATCGCTGGAAGACGGTCGCAGTCGGGGCCCTGTCGTTCGCGCTCACCATCTTCCTGTTCAGCCAGGTGCCCCAGACCTTCGCGCCTGACAGCGATAGCGGGACATCGCAGCTGTCCGTCGAGCTCGCGCCGGGCGCGACCCTTGCTGATACCGTTGCCAAGGTCGACGAGATTGGCGCCATCCTGCGCCGTGAGCGCGAAGTTGCATCGGTGTTCGAGTTCATCGGCGACGACAGCGATATCCGCAAGGCCACCCTCTACATCGACCTCGTGCCGCGCGCAAAGCGCACGCTCTCCACGAAGGAATGGGAGCGGCGCATCGCACCCGCCCTGGCAGCGGTTCCTGATGTGAGGGTTGCCTTCCAGTCCTTCGGCCCCGGCGGGGGCGGGCGGGACATCACGCTCATGCTGGCAGGCGACGATCCTGTCCTGCTCGAGGCAACCGCGCGCAAGGTGGAGAAGGAAATGCAGGGGCTTGCGTTTCTGCGCGATGCCCGGATCCAGGGCGATCTCGAGCGGCCAGAGATCCTGATCCGGCCGAAGTTCGATCTCGCTGCGCAAATGGGAGTTTCAGTTGCTGACCTCTCGCGCACCATCCGGATCGCAACCATCGGCGACATCGAGCAGAATCTCGCCAAATTCTCGCTTTCTGACCGCCAGGTACCCATCCGCGTCAGCCTCGTTGAGTCCGCGCGCACCGATCTTGCAGCGCTTGAGAATCTGCCCGTGCCCACCGCCGATGGTGGCTCGGTCCCGCTCAAGGTCGTCGCTGACATCGGCTTCGGCACCGGGCCGACCACGCTCAGGCGCTACAACCAGAGCCGCCGCATCACGCTGGTCGCGGACTTGAACGGGGTCGAATTCGGGCCAGCAATGGCAGAAATCAACAAGCTTCCCACCATGGCGAACCTTCCCGACGGAGTGCGCCAGGTGAAGTTTGGGCAAGCCGAAGTGATGGACGAGCTCGTCACCAACTTCATCATCGCCATCGTCTCGGGCGTGATCCTCGTGTTTGCCGTCCTGGTGCTGCTCTACCGCCGCGTACTGCCACCGTTCGTCAACATGGGCTCGCTGCTGCTGGCGCCTTTGGGCGGAATTGTCGCCATCATCCTGACCGGCCATGTCATCTCGATGCCCGTCTATATCGGCATCCTGATGCTGTTCGGAATTGTCGCCAAAAACTCGATCCTGCTCGTCGATTTCGCCATCGAGGAGATGCGCCAGGGGGTTTCCCGGGAGACGGCAATTGTCGATGCCGGCCACAAGCGGGCCCAGCCTATCATCATGACAACAGTTGCCATGACGGCCGGCATGCTCCCCGTCGCCCTCGGGCTCCATGGCGATTCCAGCTTCCGCGCCCCCATGGCGATTGTCGTCATCGGTGGCCTGCTGCTCTCGACCGTTCTCACCCTCGTCATCGTGCCAGCGGGCTTCACGCTTGCTGATGACATGGAGCGCTGGCTCGGCCCGCGGCTCGCCCGCTTGCTGACCGGTGGCGAGAAGGGGCTTCCGGCAAGGCGGGAGGATGCAGGCCAGGGCAAGGGGGTCGCGCAAGCTGCCGAATGACCTGCCGAGCGAGCGCGAGCGAGTCGCACGCCAGCTCTGGCGGCTGGCGACTGGCCTCCTCGTCCTCATGGCCGTGCTGCTCGCCATCTCGACTTGGGCAATCCAGGCGGTCGATCCGCGTTTCGCTTGGGTGCAGGCCTTCGCCGAGGCTGCGCTCGTCGGTGGGCTTGCCGACTGGTTCGCAGTCACTGCCCTCTTCCGCCACCCGCTCGGGCTCCCCATCCCCCACACGGCCATCATCCCGGCCAGCAAGGACCGGATCGGGAATGCGCTCGCCACCTTCCTGCGCGACAATTTCTTGACCCCCCGCGTCGTCGCCCGGCGGCTCGAGCGCTTCGAGGCTGCCGCCCTTCTTGGCCGCTTTCTGAGCGAGGGCGCTAGCGAGCGCAGCAGTGCGCAACGCGTGCGCGAGGGCCTCATCGGGCTTGTCCGTCAGCTTGCGGACACGCCCGCAGCCGATGCGCTTGGCGAGCGCGTGAAGGGCCGGGTCGTGCGCACCTTGCGCGGGCTCGATGCTGCCTCCATGCTCGCATCCACGCTCGAGGCCGCCCTTGCCGAAGGCCGCCATCAGCCGGTCATCGACAGCCTCATCCAATGGGCGTCGCGCACGCTTGATGCCGAGGAGCCGACACTGCGCGCCATGATCGAGGAGCGGACCAACTGGCTCTTGCGGCTCATCTCGGTTGACGAGCGTGTGGCAAACGAAATCCTGGCCGGCCTGCGTGGCTTCCTCGACGATGTCGCAGCCGACCCGCACCATCCCGTGCGCCAGCGCGCCGACCAGGCGCTGGCAAACTTCATCTTTGATCTGCGCCATGAGCCAGAAACGCGCGCCAAGGCGGAGCGATGGAAGCAAGCACTCCTCGACAATCCCGCCGTCAGCCGCTGGGTCGAGGGTCTTTGGGAGCAAGCGCGCGAAGCGCTTGGCCGGTTCGCCGAAGGCGAAGGCGCAAGCGAGGTGACTGGCCGGATCGGCACTGCGCTCCAACATGACGCCGCCCTCGCCGGCGCCCTCAACAGCCTCGCCCGGCGCGCCGTCGTCGGGCTGGTGCGCGACCATGGCGACTCGATTGTCGCGCTCGTCTCCGACACAGTGAAAGCCTGGGACACCGAGACCATCACTGCCAAGCTCGAATCGGCCGTCGGTCGCGACCTCCAGTATATCCGCTTGAACGGCACACTCATCGGCGGCTCGATCGGTGTGCTGCTGCACGCCATCTTCCACTTCTCCGGCGTGCATGGCTGATCGCCACTTCTGTGACGATCGCCGCCACAGCCCTTGCCCGAGATCCTCGCCTTTCCTAATTTCACGCGCGAAAACGTGCGAGGATACGCGTTTCTCCTCCTGTGGCAGACCTGACGGCGCGGCAGCTCGTGTCCGCGCCGTCTTTCTGCCTGGAAGTGGCGAGAGCTCCGACAGCGCCGTCATGGCCAACAACCCTTGCCTCCTTGTGCTGGCGCGGCAGGCGCAACCGCGTGCGCGCCTTTCGGCTTGCCTTTTCCTGAGCGCCCCGCTAACGCCCGCCCCCTGCGACGAAAGCCGGAGGGCGGACCCGGAACGGGCAACCGCTGCGATCGGCCCCAAGGAGAAGCCCGTGCCGTTCTACGAGCATGTCTATCTGGCGCGTCAGGATCTCGCGCCCGCCCAAGTCGAGGGGCTGACGGAAGCCCTGACGGCCCTCATTGCCGAGCACAAGGGCAAGGTCGCCAGCACCGAATATTGGGGCTTGCGCAGCCTTGCCTACCGCATCCGCAAGAACCGCAAGGCCCACTATGTCCTCATGAACATCGAGGCGCCAGCAACAGCAGTCGCCGAGCTTGAACGGCAGGTCGCCTTGAACGAAGACATCATCCGCTGGCAGACGGTCCGGGTCGATGCGCTCGAGATCGAAGGCTCGGCCATGGTCAAAAAGTCCGACAAGGACCGCAGTGGCCGCAGCCGCGGCCGTGACGAGGGAGGCTGGTAATGGCCCGCCCCTTCTTCCGCCGCCGCAAGTCCTGCCCCTTCTCGGGCCCCAATGCGCCCAGAATCGACTACAAGGATGTCCGCCTGCTCCAGGGCTTCATTTCCGAGCGCGGCAAGATCGTGCCCTCGCGCATCACCGCTGTCTCGGCGAAGAAGCAGCGCGAGCTCGCACAGGCCATCAAGCGGGCGCGCCATCTCGGCCTGCTCCCCTACGTCGTCCAGTAAGGAGCACCCCGATGGACGTGATCCTCTTGGAGCGAGTCGAGAAGCTCGGCCGGATTGGAGACGTGGTGAAGGTGAAGCCGGGCTATGCCCGCAACTTCCTTCTGCCCCGCGGCAAGGCGTTGCGTGCCACCGAGGCCAACAAGGCCCGGTTCGAAGCCCAGCGCGCGCATCTTGAGGCTGAGAATGCCAAGCGCCGCGCCCATGCTGAGGAAGAAGCAAAGGCGATCGACGGCCTCTCCTTCATCCTCATCCGCCAGGCCTCGAACGCTGGCGCCCTCTATGGCTCGGTTGCCGCACGCGACATTGCCGAAGCGCTTGCCGCTTGTGGCCACAAGGTGGCGAAACAGGCAATCGTGCTCGACCGCCCGATCAAGACGCTCGGCCTCTATGCTGTCAAGGTCGTGCTCCACCCCGAAGTCGCGGTGAGTGTGACTGCCAATGTCGCGCGCTCGCCCGAGGAAGCCGAGTTGCAGGCAAAGGGCGTGGATGTGACTGCGCTCGACCGCGACGAGCCGGCTGAGGAGCTTGAAGCCGAAACCGCGGCCGAAGCCGTGGCTGAGCACGCCCCCGAAGCCTGAGCCGCCGGCCGGGCAGCGGGAGGGGGGCGGGGCTGTCCGGCGCCTTTACTTGGCAGGCGCTGAGGCCGGGATCTCGCCGAGCGCCGTCTGCGGATCCTCCGGCCGCCAGTCATGGCCAGGCCGGAACATGCGGTCTTGGCCGGCCATGAGGTCGCCGGACGCGACCTGGAGCGCCAAGCGCTCACTGTCGCGGCGGACATATTCCTTGACGATCTGTGCAATCGTGTCTTCGGCCGTGCCGAGCTCCCGCAGCGCCATCCGCCCCATCTCGACCGCGCTCCAGAACAGTTCGCGCACCACATGCTCCTGTTCGGCCGCGATCATCCGCATGGCATGCAGCCGATCATGGACTCGGACAATGAACTTCAAATGGGGAAAGGCCAGCTTGACGGGCTCTAGCAGCGCCGGGTCCCAGGCGCCGCCGCCTGTCGTCACAATGACAAGGCGGGCGCCTTCAGCGCCGGCCGCGCGCAGAACCTCGGGCCGGAATCCGTCACCATAATAGACTCGCCAGCCAAACTGGCGGGAGAGATCGATCTGGTCTGGCTTACGGTCAATGAGCACCACCTCGACACCGCGGGCATGGAGCATTTGCGTGACAATCTGGCCGAACCGGCCGTAGCCGATGACAATGACGGTCCCAGGCGGTGCACCAGCCGGCCCCTCGAGATCATCGCGCACGCCATCCCCATCCCTGTCGACCGGCACAAACCGCCGCACCAGCGCCAGAAGCAGCAGGGTCGCCACCATGGAGAGGGTCACAACTGCACCAAAGAGCGAGGCCGCCGTCTCGGTGATGAGAAGTCCGGCCACTGCGGCCTTGAACAGCACAAAGGCGAACTCGCCGCCCTGGGCAAGCAAGAGGCCCATCCGCCAGGCCTGCGCCGGGCTTGCCCCGAACAGCCGGCCAAGCGCTGCGATCAGCACAAACTTGGTCGCCATCAGGATGGCAACAAGCTTCAGGACCCGCAGCGGATCGGTCAGCAGCACCGAGAAATCGAGGCCCATCCCAACCGAAATGAAGAAGAGCCCGAGCAGGAGCCCTCGGAAAGGCTCGATGTCGGCCTCCACTTCATGGCGATAGGGGCTGTCGGCCAGCATGACTCCGGCGATGAAAGCGCCAAGCGCCATCGACAAGCCAAAGCTTGCCATCAGGAAGCTCGCCCCCATCACCGTCAGGAGTGCGGCAATCACGAACACCTCACGGTTGCCGACATGGGCGATGAGCCGGAACAGCGGATTGAGCACATAGCGTCCGGCAAGAACGAGGCCAATGATTGCGCCAAGGCTCGAGAGGACGAGCGTAAGCCCCTCAGGCGCATCGGGATTGGGCACGCGCGAGAAGGCGGCAATGATGATGAGCAAAGGCACGATCGCAAGATCCTGTAAGAGCAGGATGGCAAAGGCCCGCTCGCCAACCGGCGTGTTGAGCTCGCCCCGCTCCTTCAATAGCCCGACCACAAGCGCCGTCGACGAGAGCGCGAGCGACAGGCCCAAGACCAGCGCTGCCTGCCAGGTGAAGCTGGTCGTCAGCACAAACGCACCCCAAAGCGCGAGACCGCAGACCAGCAGCTGCAACGTGCCCAGCCCGAAGATGTTGCGCTTCATCGCCCACAGCCGAGAGGGTTTGAGCTCGAGGCCAATCACGAACAGCAGCAGCACCACGCCGAACTCGGCAAGACCAGAGATGGTCTCCGGCCTCTCGATAAGGCCAAGCGCCATGGGCCCGATGAGAGCGCCGGCGGCAAGATAGCCAAGCACGGAGCCAAGCTTGAGGCGTGTTGCCAGCGGCACGACAATGGCCGCAGCGGCAAGGTAGACAACTGCCTCCCGGAGAACCTCAGTGTTCGCCGGGCCTGCCATGGCTCAGGCCGCCTGTCGGGCCTGCGCCGCCTCGGCTGCCGTGGCGGCGGCATCAAAGGCAAGAAGGATGGAGCCATGGCGCGCCAAGTGTGGCCGTGCGGGCTCGAGCAAGGGAAGCTCCGGAAAGCGCGCAAGAACGGCCTCCAAGAGCGGTTCCGCCCGCTTCAGCCAGGCGGCAAGCCCATTGTGGGCTGCCCGCAGGGTCGAAGCATCCGCGCCAATCACGCCGCCGCCCAAAATGGCCGCCGCCGCCTGGCCGAGCGCACAGGCGCGCACCTCCTGGGCGAACCGCGCCACCCGGCCGGCCTCATCGAGGTCGAGCGTTACCGTCACGCGGCTGCCGCAGATGGGCGAGACCTTCTGCACCCGCGCCTGCGCCACCTCCAGCGCCCCGAGATACGGCACGGAGGCCGCAAGCCTCAGGATCCGGGCATTGTAGAGAGGCATGTCCACGATGGCCATATAGGAAGAAGCGGCGGGAAAAGGAAAGCCACGCCCGCCGTGGCGCAGGTCGCACGCCAATCCCCCGGCCAGTCCCAGCTTGCGCGGCACGCCAGCCGCAGCGCGCAAGGGCCTCAGGCCTCTCCTACACCTTCCTCCACTTCACGCTTCCATCCTTCGCCACTTCGAGCTGAATGCCTTCCGCTATCAGCGCCTCCCGAATGGCATCCGCCCGCGCCCAGTCCCGCGCCGCCCGCGCCTCCCGGTAGCGCGCAAGCTCATCCTCGACTCGCATGGCCTCGACTCCTGCCGTGAACCAGTCGGCCGCCCCCAGCAGGCCAAGCACTGCACCGCCGCTTGGCAGCGCCGCAAGCGCCTCTGGGGTATTGAGATCGTCAAGAAGTGCAGGCGGCGTTCCGCCTCTGTCCCCGCCGGCCCGGTAGAGCCGATCGAGCTGCGCCTTGGCCTGCTCCAGCAGCCGGTCGGTCCACATGAGCGGCTGGCGATAGTGGGCGGACAAGAGCGCAAGCCGGATGGCTTCGCCGGGCCAGCCGGCGTCGAGCAGCTCGCGCGGCGTGACGATGTTCCCAAGCGATTTCGACATCTTGGTCTCCCCCATCTGGAGGAAGCCGTTGTGCATCCAGATGCGTGCGAGCGGCGCGCCATCATGGGCGCAGCAGCTTTGCGCCAGCTCATTCTCATGGTGCGGGAACACGAGATCGAGCCCGCCGCCGTGGATATCAATGGTTTCCTCACCGAGCACCGCGCGGATCATCGCCGAGCACTCGATATGCCAGCCCGGCCGCCCCCGGCCCCAGGGGCTGTCCCAGCCGGGCTGGTCGGGGGCGCTCGGCTTCCACAGTACGAAGTCCGCAGGCCCGCGCTTGTAGGGGGCAACTTCCACCCGGGCGCCGGCCACCATCTCGTCCATCGACCGGCGCGACAGGCGGCCATAGCCAGCGAATTTCGCCACCTCGAAGAGCACATGGCCGTCTGCCGCATAGGCAACGCCCTTGGCGAGGAGCGCTGCAATCATTGCGATCATGCCATGCGGGCCCTCGATATGCTCGGTCGCGCGCGGGGTGAAACTCGGCTCAAGGCAGCCGAGTGCCGCCATGTCCTCGCGATAGGCGGCCTCGTAGCGCGCCGCGATCACGGCCGGCGCCACATTCTCCTCAACCGCCCGGGCCATGATCTTGTCATCGATGTCAGTGAAATTCCGGGCATATTTCACCCGCTCCGGGCCATAGAGGTGGCGCAGAAGCCGGAACAAGAGGTCGAAGACCACGGCGGCGCGGGCGTTGCCAATATGGGCCCGGCCATAGACAGTCGGGCCGCAGACATAGAGGGTGACAGGCTTGCCCGGCCGGGGCTCGAAAAGCTCCTTCTGCCGGGTCGCCGTGTTCCACAGGCGAAGAGGAGTCACAGCTCGACCGCCTCACCTTTCGCGATCAGCTCTTCCAGGCGCTGATTGTCTTCGGGCGCATAGGCGGGCTCGAACGTCTCGTCTGGAAGGGCAGCGACAGGCGGGTGGCCTTCCGGCAGGCGAGGAAGATCAGGCAAGTCGGTGCCGCCTGCTTCCTCCATCCAGTGGATCATGCGCGTTGCAGCAAGCCTGAGGTAGGGAGCGCTTGCGCTTTCGGTCAGCCAGTCGGGCGAGATGCGCCGCGAGTCAAAGACACCGGTGGCAAAAAGGATGAGCATGAAAAGGACGGTTGAAAGGATTCCGCCCTTGGCCGCGCCGAAGGCACCGCCCGCCAGCCGGTCCAGCGGGCCAATCACCGAATTGCGGCTGGTCCGCCCCAAAGTCGTCGCCAGCAGTCGGCCTAAGAACAGCGTGCCAAAGAAGAGCAGCACAAACGCGACAATCGCAGCCGTTGGCTCGCTGCCCGTTGTCGGCACCAGCATGCCGGTTACCGGCTGGTGGAACAGCCGCACGGCAACAGCTGCAGCCAGCCACGCTGCAAGCGACAGCGCCTCCGTCACCAGCCCGCGCGCGAGCCCGACAAGCAGGAACAGCCCGACGATTGCGAGCACCACATAGTCAAAGCCAGTCAGGCCATCCATGCGCACTTCCTAGCCGTGCCGCCGTGTGCGGGAAAGGCCCTCAGCGCGGCATAAGCCAGGAGACGAGGGCTGCGACACTGGCGCAAGGGCACACTTCGAGCGCACCCACCCCCTTGGTGCCCGGAGGCGCCAGCGCTCGCGCAAACCCGAGCTTGGCTGCTTCCTTGAGGCGAAGATCGGCATGGGCGACCCGCCGCACTTCGCCTGAGAGCGCAAGTTCCCCAAGGGCCACGGTGCCGGCCGGCACGGGCGTGTCCGAGACAGCAGAGACAAGCGCAGCTGCAACTGCGAGGTCGGCAGCAGGTTCCCGCACCTGAAGACCGCCAGCAACGTTCAGATAGACTTCGTGGGAGGAGAGGCTGAGCCCAGCGCGCGCTTCAAGAACCGCGAGCACCATCGCAAGCCGCCCCGAATCCCAGCCCACGACAGCGCGCCGGGGCGTGGCGCCACTTGGCACCCGGACGGCGAGTGCCTGCATTTCAACGAGAACCGGCCGTGTGCCCTCGAGCGCTGGGAATATGATGGCGCCCGAAACCGGCCGGTCGCGTTCGGTCAAGAACAGGCTCGATGGATTGGGCACTTCCACAAGCCCGTCAGCAGCCATGGCGAAGACGCCGATTTCGTCGGTGGCGCCGAACCGGTTCTTGACCGCCCGCAGCAGCCGATAGGCGTGGCTGCGCTCCCCCTCGAAATAGAGGACAGCATCGACCATATGCTCAAGGACGCGCGGGCCAGCGATCTGCCCGTCCTTCGTCACATGGCCGATGAGCACCAGCACAGTGCCACTGTTCTTGGCTGCAGCGATAAGCTCAAGTGCCGAGGCACGGACTTGGCTGACCGTGCCCGGCGCACCTTCGAGCTGGTCGGAATACATGGTCTGGATGGAGTCGATGATGACAAGATCATGGCTCGGCCCGGCGCCGAGGGTCGTCAGGATGTCACGAACCGAAGTGGCAGCAGCAAGCGCAACCGGCGCATCGGCAAGGCCGAGCCGGTGGGCGCGCAGTCGCACTTGGTCGGTTGCTTCCTCACCCGAGACATAGAGGACTCGCAAGCCAGAGCGCGCCATGCGGCCAGCGGCCTGGAGCAGCAGGGTCGATTTGCCGATCCCGGGATCGCCGCCAATGAGGATGGCCGAGCCGGGCACGAAGCCGCCGCCGAGCGCGCGGTCGAATTCAGCAAGACCCGTCGCTTTGCGCAGCGGCAGCACAACTGGCTTGTCAAGCGCAGTGAGTGCGATCGGCTGGCCGCCGCTCTTGAGCCCATGCTTGCGCGCAAACGGAGTCGCAGATGGCGCGGCTTCCTGCTGGAGACTGTTCCAAGCGCCGCACTCCGGGCACTGGCCGCTCCACTTGCTGCTCACACTCCCGCAGGCCGTGCAGACATAGCGCAGCTGGGGTCTCGCCATCCTCGGACCATAGGACAGAAGGTGACGCAGTGCACCCATGCTGTTAGGGTCGCGCGGCTCCAGGCGGCCGTTGCGGCCCCGTGCCGAACACGCGTGGAGACGAGCGAAAGGACCAGATGTGAGACACCGAGATCTCGACGCCATCCTGCCCGCGGGGGCGCTCAGCCTTGCAGCAGGGTGCGCGGCATGAGCGCAATCGAGAGCCTGCGCGTGCGCTTGTGGCGCCGCTACGCCGAACTCGGCGGTGACCTTGCCGAGATCGGCGCAGACCTTCGCGAGCCGCTCGACGCCGATTTCGCCGAGCAGGCAAATGAGCTTGAGGAACAGGTGGCGCTGGAAGCACTCGAAAGTCGCAAGCGCCAGGAAATGGCCGACATCCGCGCTGCACTCGCCCGGATCGCCGATGGCAGTTACGGCATCTGCACCAACTGCGGCGGCGCAATTGCCGAAGCGCGGCTCAAGGCGCTTCCGACTGCGATCACTTGCATCGCCTGTGCGAGCGGGAGGCTTGCATGAAGTTCGAAGTCGAAATCGAGGCAACCCCAGTCGAGGCGAGGCAATTCCTTGGCCTTCCCGATCTGACTCCGCTCCATGATCTTTGGATCGCCAGGATGCAGGAGCTGATGGAAAATGGCGCCACTCGGGAGGATCTTGAGCGCATGATGAAGAGCTGGTCTCTCGGAATCCCGGGGCTCACTGAGAACATTGAGCGCTGGCAGCAGCTGTTCCGGTCAGCAGCAGGGCTCGGCACCAAGCCGGAGGGGAAATAGGCTTCAGCGCGGCGCGGGCTTCACGAACCGCGCCACGAAATGGCCGGTAAGGCCCGGCACTGCGAGATCGCGGTCGAATCGGAAGCCGGCACTGCGAATCTCGCGCTCGAAGGTCGCCCGGTCGGCGCGGACATGATTCCTGACCCACTTGGGCGACTGCGGGGTGCGGTCGAAATCGACGATGACGAGCCGGCCGCCGGGCCTGAGCGCTGCCAGCATCGAGGCGAGCATGGGGCCGACGGGATCGAAATGGTGATAGGCGTCGATCACCACCATCACGTCGACGCTCGCCGGCGGCAGCGTCACCGAGTCCGGACGCGACAGCACCACCTCCGCATTGGCCAGCCCAAGGGCGCGCACTCTCTCGCGCATCAGCTGCACATATTCCCGGTCAATGTCGACCCCAATGTAGCGCCCGCTCGGCCCCACAGCGCGCGCAATCGCCTGCATGAAGGCGCCAGTGCCAGCGCCGATGTCGGCCACCACCAGGCCGGGCCTGAGCTCGAGCGCGGCCACAATCGCCTCCCGATTGGCGATGACCCCGCGCGCCGGGTCTTCCAGCGGATGGGCCTGGAGGCGGGCCACACCCGCTTGCGCCAGCGCCGGGGCCGAAAGGAGCAGGAGGAGAAGGGCAAGAAGCGCGCGCACCGGTTGCAGATGCCTTGCGCCGGCCGGCCGGTCAAATGCCGGGGGCTCGACCCGCGCCGGGTCCAGGCCTATGGGCCCCCGGCCATGATGCCGCACCTTCTCGCTGCCCTGCTGGCCACCGCCGCTACCGCCCCGCCGGCGGCGTCTCCCGGGCCGGATCCGGCGGCGCTCCGCCGCAGCTGCCGCGACGATGCCTTCCGGCTGTGTCCGGGTCAGGTCGCGCTCGCCCGCCGCGAAGGCGTGAAGCGCTGCCTCGCTGCCAACCGCGCGAAGCTCTCGCCCGTCTGCCGGACCGCCTTTCCCGGCGACTGAGCCCCCCGCATAGCGGCCTTGCACCCCGGCCAAAGGGCGCTCGGCCTTGCGCGCGCCCGGGGCATCTCCCAGCTTGCCGCCAAGACCTCCAGCGGGAGACCATGACATGATCGACGTTCGTCCCTTCGCCACGCTCGGTGCCGCCAACCATGGCTGGCTCGACGCCCGCCATCACTTCTCCTTCGCCTCCTATTTCGACCCGTCCCGCATGGGCTGGGGCGCGCTTCGCGTCTGGAACGATGACTGCATCGCCTCGGCAAGCGGCTTCCCGCCCCACCCGCACCGCGACATGGAGATCATCACCTATGTCCGGGAGGGCGCCATCACCCACGAGGACAGCATGGGCAACCGCGGCCGGACCGAGGCCGGGGACGTCCAGGTGATGTCGGCCGGAACCGGCGTGCGTCATGCCGAATGGAACGAGGAGCCGGTCGAGACCCGGATCTTCCAGATCTGGATCGAGCCGCGCCGCACCGGCATCGCACCGGCCTGGGGGTCGAAACCCTTCCCGAAGGGCGCGCGCGCCGGCCGGTTCGTGCCGCTCGCCTCGGGCCTCGGCGACCCGGACGCGCTGCCAATCGAGGCCGACGCCCGGGTGCTCGGCGCCACCCTTGCCGCCGGAGAGGCCGCCTCGGTCGCGCTCGAGACCGGCAGCCACGCCTATCTCGTCGGCGCGCGCGGCCGGTTCCGCGTGAACGGAATCGAGGCCGCCGCGCGCGA
>NZ_JBRCLD010000084.1:0-20582 GCF_053487655.1 Thermaurantiacus sp.
GGCGCCGGCGAGCCGGCCGTAGCCGTCGCGGCGGGGGCGCGCCCCCAAGAGTGCCAGCGCCTGGGCGAGCGGAGTCCCTTCCGACTTCAGATTGTCTGTGCCCCAGAGCACGATTGCAACCGTTTCCGGGAGGCGGCCACGCTCGTCGAGATGGCGCGCAAGCAGCCGCTCGGCCATGGCATGGCCTTCCGAGACTGCGAAGCTGGAGGGCAGGCGGAAGGGGTCGAAGCCGTGGATGTTGCGCCCCGTGGGCAGGACGTCGGGGTTGCGGCCGATGTCCCCGCCAGGGGCTGGACGGATGTAGCCGCCCGAAAGGGCATGCACGAGGGCAGCGATCTCGTCCGCATTGGCCGTGTGGAGGCCAAGCGGCACGAGGTTGGTTTCGATCTCGTGGAGGCGCTCGGGCAGCGACTCGGTCGGCACGTCACCGAGGTCGGCAGCTTCGGCCTGGGCGCGGATGAGGGCTTCGAGACGATCGCGCTCGGGTGCGGCCGGATCTGACATGCGCCAGCGGTCAAGCGAGGCGCGCAGATCGGCGAGCCCCTTGGAAAGCCCGGCCTCAGCAAGCGGCGGCGTCTCATAGGAGACAAGCGTTGCGGCCGAACGGCGCTTCGCGATCGACCCTTCCGACGGGTTGTTGGCAGCGTAGAAATAGATGTTGGGAAGATCCTTCAGAAGCCGCTCCGGCCAGCAGTCGGCGGAGAGGCCGACCTGCTTTCCAGGCATGAACTCGAGCGCGCCATGGGTTCCGAAATGGAGCACCGCGTGGGCGGCGAACTCCTCGCGCAGGTAGCGGTAATAGGCGGCAAAGGCGTGGGTGGGAGCAAAGCGGCCTTCGAAGAGGAGCCGCATCGGGTCCCCCTCATAGCCGAAGCCTGGCTGGAAGCCGACGAAGACATTGCCGAAGCGCGCACCGAGGATGAGGAGGTTGCGCCCGTCTGTGAGCAAGCGGCCGGGTGCCGGGCCCCATTGCGCTTCGATGGCGGCCAAATGCGGCTCGCGCCGGACATGCGTGTCAGCTGGGATAACGTGGGCGACATTGGCGTCGGTGCCGTAGCGCGCGCGGTTGCCCTCAAGGAGTGCAGCCTTGAGCGCCTCGACGGTGGCCGGCACTTCGACTGTGTGACCCGCCTCGGCAAGGGCGAGGAGCGTTTTGTGCAGGCTTGCAAAGACGCTGAGCCAGGCGGCTGTGCCAGCAGCACCGGCGTTGGGCGGAAAGTTGAAGAGGGTGATGGCAATTCGCCGCTCGGCTGGCGGCACCCGGCGCAGTGCAACAAGGCGGGCAACCTTGGCGGCGAGGGCCTCGGCGCGCTCGGGGCAGGGCAGCATTTCCCGCGCAAGACCCGTGGCGGGGTGCATGCAGCGCCGCGAGCAGCCAGTGCAGGGTTCCGCCGAGCCATCCGAGCGGCCGCCGAAGATGGTCGGAACCGTCGCACCGTCGAGCTCGGGGATGGCGACCATCATGGTCGCCTCGACTGGGGTCAGGCCCTGGCTGCCTTTGCCCCACTGCTGGAGCGACTGGAATTCGAGGGGGTGGGCGGCGACGTAGGGCACGTCGAGCCGCGCCAGCACCTCCTCGGCCGCCTTCTGGTCATTGTAGGCAGGCCCGCCGACGAGGCTGAAACCGGTGAGCGAGACGAGCGCGTCGATGTTGGGCTTGCCGCCTGTCATGAAGAAGCGTTCGATTGCCGGGCGCTGGTCAAGCCCGCTTGCAAAGGCCGGGATGACTCTGAGGCCCTTCGCCTCAAGGGCACGGATGACACCGTCATAATGGCCGGAATCGCGCCCGAGCACATAGGAGCGCAGCAGCAACAGGCCGACAGTGCCGGCGGTGCCGCTCGAAGGCGGCAGCAAGCGAAGCGACTCCGACATGCGGCCCTTCATGTCGGGGTGATAGACTCCAACTTCGGGATACTCGGCCGGCGGCTCGGCCGGGGTTGCACCACGAAGTGCCGCGCGCGGGCCGGCGGCATAGCGATCAACGAGCGCGCGGATCATGGCGACGAAATTATCGTCTGAGCCAGCGAGCCAGTATTGCAGCGTCAGGAAATAGGCGCGCACATCCTGGGCCGAACCCGGGATCCATTTGAGAAGCTTGGGCAGTGTGCGCAGGATCTTCATTTGCCCGGCGCCCGAGCTTTGGCCGGGCTTCGCTGAGCCGCGCAGCTTTCTGAGAAGCGCCAGCGGACCCGAAGGGGCCGCGTCCATCCGATACTGGCCAAGGCGGGTTAAGCGGATGATCTCGGCTCCTGACATGAGGCCGAGCATCGCGTCACACTGGTCGCGCCGGGCTTCGAGCGCAGGCAGCACAGCGCGGATATGCTCTTCAAGAAAGAGCATGGTCGCAAGGATGATGTCGCCCCGGGCGATGTCAGCACGGGCAGCCTCGAGCCGGTCGGGGGCCCCCTCCCAGTCGGCGGCGGCATGGAAATGGAGCTCAATTGGAAGCGCTTCGGCTCGGAACCGGGCCTGGGCGCGCTCGGCCGTGCCGGCCAGGTGATTGTCGAGCGTCACAATCACCACGTGCAGCGGTGACGAAAGCCGGGGCGGCTCAGCGGGCGAAGTGCGATTTCGCGTCATAAAGCGTCTCGACCGTGATGGCGGTGATGCCGCGCGCACAGGCATAGGCTTCGGTATTGCGGCGGGCCTTGCCGCGCACGAAGAAGGGAATTTTCCTCAATTCCGCCTCGGCATCGGCAGTCCAGACGATGAGGCCCTCTGCGGGCGCGGCTGCAACCGGCTCGGCGTGGATCGGGGAAGAAGCCTGGAGAGCATGGGCAGAGCCGAGGTGGGACGGGCCGGCGGCATCGGAGAATTCAAAGTCCTCGCGGAACATGGTGAGGAGATGCTCCTCAAGGCCCATGACGAGCGGATGGACGATCGTGTCGAACAGGACATTGGCGCCTTCAAACCCCATGACGGGGGAATAGCGGGCCGGGAAATCCTGGACATGGACGGGCGCGGAGACGACTGCACAGGGAAGGCGCAGACGCTTGGCGATCATCCGCTCCATCTGGGTGCCCAAGACCAGCTCCGGCTGGAGCGCAGCAATCCTCGCCTCGACTTCGAGCCAGTCGTCGGTGATGAGCGGCTCGACCCCGAGCTTCCCGGCCGCGGCGCGGAGTTCGCGGGCGAACTCGCGATTGTAGCAGCCAAGGCCGACGACTTCGAAGCCGAGTTCCTCGTGGGCGACCCGAGCGATGGCGATGGCATGGGTTGCGTCACCGAAGATGAAGACACGCTTGCCAGTGAGATAGGTGGAATCAACGGAGCGCGACCACCAGGGCAGCCGGGCATCGGCACAGGCAAGGGCCGGGGCTGGGTCGAGCCCCAAGTGGCCAGCGACGTCGCGCAGGAAGTCACATGTGGCGAGATGGCCGATGGGGACCGTGCGCACCGTCGGCCGGCCAAATGTCCGCTCAAGGAAGCGGCAGGCCATGTCGGCAATCTCGGGATAGAGGCAGATGTCAAGATCAGCCTCGCCCAGCGACGCGATGTCGGCGACGGAGGCGCCGAGCGGTGCCACGACATGGACATCGACTCCTAGCGTCTCGAGCAGGCGGCTGATCTCGACGACATCGTCGCGGTGGCGGAAGCCAAGCGCCGTGGGCCCGAGCAGGTTCACGCGCGGCCGCCGGCCGTCGCGGGGGGGTGGACGGCGGCTGCGGTCGGCAAGGCTGCGAACAAGGGCCAGGAAGGTTTCCGCTGCGCCCCAATTCTCCTTGCGGCTGTAGCTTGGCAGCTCGAGCGGGATGACGGGAACGGGCAAGCCCATGGTGGCGGCAAGGCCGCCTGGATCATCCTGGATGAGCTCGGCGGTGCAGGAAGCGCCGACGAGGAGTGCCTCGGGGCGGAAGCGGGCGTGGGCGTCCGCAAGCGCGGACGTGAACAGCGCGGCGGTGTCCTTGCCGAGATCGCGCGCCTGGAAGGTGGTCCAGGTGACTGGCGGGCGGTGGTCGCGCCGCTCGATCATGGTGAAGAGCAAATCTGCGTAGGTGTCCCCCTGCGGGGCGTGGAGGACAAAATGGACTCCTTTCATGCC
This sequence comes from Thermaurantiacus sp., assembly GCF_053487655.1. Taxonomy (NCBI): domain Bacteria; kingdom Pseudomonadati; phylum Pseudomonadota; class Alphaproteobacteria; order Sphingomonadales; family Sphingosinicellaceae; genus Thermaurantiacus; species Thermaurantiacus sp. Next base: position 4,043 of record NZ_JBRCLD010000084.1, read on the forward strand.
GGTTGCCACGCGCATTGCACCGACATGGGGCGGGCCCTCGTATGTCCAGGCGGAGAGCTTCATGGGGCCGGCACCGAGGCAAGCGCGGCAAGCTTTTCGCGGCGCACGAGCGGCCGGGCGAACAGCTCGGCCAAGTCACCGGCCTGGTCAAAGCCGTGCACCGGCGAAAAGACGAGCTCGATCGACCATTTGGTGGCAAGGCCCTCGGCCTCGAGCGGGTTGGCAAGGCCAAGGCCGCAGACGGTCAAGTCAGGCCGGTCAGCGCGGATGCGATCAAGCTGGCGCTCGACATCCTGGCCTTCGGCAATGCGCACATCGACGGGAAGCCGGGCAAGATCGGGCCCATGGAATCGCTGGTGGAGATAGGGAGTGCCGACTTCCACGGGCACCATGCCGCACTCCTCGGCGAGGAAGCTGGCGAGCGGGATCTCGAGCTGGCTGTCGGGGAGGAAGCTGATCCGCCTGCCCTCAAGGCGCGGGCGGTGCCGGGCAACCGCGCGCTCGGCGCGGGCGCGCGGGCCAGCGATGACGGCCTCGAAGCGCTGCGAATCAACCCCGAAGGCACGCGCGGCAACGTGAAGCCAAGCCTCGGTACCGCGCGCGCCGAACGGGAACGGCGCTTCAAGCACGCGCACACCCCGCCTCTCGAGCGCGGCGGCAGTGTCGCCGAGGAAAGGCTGGGCGAGGAGCACGCACGTCGCTTCACTGATGGCGGGAAGCACGCCCGCACGGCGAGGTGGAAAAAAGTCGGCAGCGATTCCAAGCTCCGTGAACAGGCGGGCGAACTGGTCCTCGACAATGTCAGGAAGGCTGCCAGCAACAAGCAAGCGGGGCACCCGCGAGGATGCTTGCGGCAGTTCCGGGACGAGGGCGGCAAGGCAGGCATCCTCGCCCTGGGTGAACGTCGTCTCGATGCCCGAGCCGGAATAGGCGAGAACCCGCACGCCACGAGCGCGCATCTGCGCATCAAGGCGCGATGCCGCCTTCAGAAGATCAAGCTTGATGACTTCAGACGGGCAGGAGCCGACGAGGAAGAGCAGGCGGATGTCGGGCCGGCGGGCAAGCAAGCGGGCGACCACCTGGTCGAGTTCCTCATGGACATCCGCGAGGCCGGCCAAGTCCTTTTCCTCGATGATGGCGGTGGCAAAGCGTGGCTCCGCGAAGATCATGACGCCGGCAGCCGACTGCAGCAGATGGGCACAGGTGCGCGAGCCGACGACGAGGAAGAAGGCATCCTGGATTTTGCGGTGGAGCCAGACGATCCCGGTCAAGCCACAGAAGACTTCGCGCTGGCCACGCTCACGCAGGATGGGCCGAGCAGCAAGGGGCTCAACCGACGGCGCGTTCATGCCACCTCACCCTCGGCAGCATCCTGCCGGGCCATCCGGAGCTTCCAGACGAACTGGGCGGCATTGATGACATAGGCGGCGTAGGCAGCAAGTGCGACTGCCATCTGCTGCGCAACCGTGCCGAGGCCAGCGAACAGCATGACGACATAGGCGGTGTGGAGCGCGAGCACGAGCATCGAGAAGACATCTTCCCAGAAGAAGGCGGGTGCGAAGAGGTAGCGGCCGAAGACGACCTTTTCCCAGATCGCCCCGGTGACCATGATGAGGTAGAGCACCACGGTCTTGACGAGGATCGAGAAAGTGGCAGCACTCTGCCCTTCACCGGTCAGGAGAAAGCGGACGACAAGGGCCAAGCTTATCAGGAAGACAAGAAACTGGAGCGGGGCGAGAATGCCCTGGACGAGCGTCCAAGGGCTCTGGTCGCGGCGGATGCGCTCCTCGGCCGTGTAGAGCGGGGGGCGGCGGGCCGGCGCGCTGCCAGGGTGCCCACCCGGACGGCCCGCGCGGAGCTGGTGATCGAAGCCGGTTTCGAGGCGTTGCCCGAGTGCGACCATGGCCGTTTCTGCAACCTCCATCCCGAGCGGAGCCTAGGGTCCGGATTCGGGATTGTCAACGAAACTTGACGCCCATATAAATTGACATCGCGGCGCTATGCCGCAGAGGGGCCTGCGCGGACGTGGTGCCGAAGCGGAGGGTGTCGGCGCCGATCAGGCAGGTGCGGAGGGAGCGCGACTTGTGATTGTCAATTGGCCGGGGCGGGAATAGGCTGATGTTTGGCGCGGAGTCGCTGCCCGAGAATGGCGCGCCGCCTCTGGTCCCGGGCGGTTCCGAGGCCAGAGAAAGAGGGAGGACCGTGATGGCAACGGTCGGGATGAATCTGGCGCTCAGTCTCGAGGGTCTTCTGCAGCGCTTTCCGGCATTGCGGGATTTCGGGCTCCGCCGATTGCGGCGGACTCATGGCGACATCCATCCGGCCAATCTCGCCGCAATAATCGAGCAGGAGATCATTCCGCGCCTGCTTGTCGCGCATCTTGCCGACAGCGGCGTCCAGCAATCTTTTGTGGCAGGTCCTGATCTTGGGCGCGATGGCAATGCGCGTCTGGCCCTGTCCGGGCGGGGCAAGGCAAAACCTGAGGGCACTGGGGCTGGCCGCATTTCGGCTGGCGAAGTTGCGGTCTTTGCGCGCAAGACTCTGGAGCACGACGTCCTTGATCTCGTTGTCGAAGTCGAGGCGATGGTTGCGCGCGGCATACCAGCGGGCACGATCCTCGTTGACCTCCTGGCGCCTGCGGCGCGCGAGCTCGGGCGGATGTGGGAAGCCGACTGCTGCGACTTCATCGACGTGACCATGGGTTTGTGGCGGCTGCAGGAGCTGGCGCATGAAGTCAGTGTAGAGAGTGCGCCCTCCCGCCGGGCAGGGGCGCCAACATGGCGGGCGCTCTTTGCGCCGATGCCAGGCGACGACCACCGATTCGGGCCCATCCTCGTCTCTGAATATTTCCGGGCCTCTGGATGGGACGCTGAGTATCATGCCGGAGCGGGGGCAGACGAGCTTTGCGCCGAGCTTGCGAGCTCGGCCTATGATCTTCTGGGACTGACCGTGACCCAGGACCGTCAGGTCGAAGAGCTGCCCGAGTTCATCGAGGGACTGCGCAGGGCGTCGCGGAACCCGTCCCTCCTGGTCATGGTCGGAGGTGCGCTGCTTGTGGAGCGTCCTGAGCTCGCCTTCCTGGTTGGAGCGGACGCAACCGCGCCGGATGCCCGAACCGCCGTCGAGCGGGCCGAGGCGCTGGTGCGGAGCCGCAAACAGACGGGAGCATGGCCGTCCTGAAGGCGGCTTCGGCCGCGGGGAGAAGCGACAGATTCGGATGGATGCCCAGACCCCAACGCCGGAACCTGTTCCCTTCCGCGCGCCCGAGGGGTCGCTTGGGGGTGTCGACTCCCGCGTCGTGGCATCGGCCCTTGCGGCGGCAAGCGATGTGGCGCTGGTTCTCGACGGCGACGGCGTAATCCAGGACATGGCGATCGGCTCTGCCGATCTCGCCGAGGAGGGTGCAGGCGACTGGCTTGGCAAGCGCTGGGAGGAGACTGTGCTTCCCGACAGCCGCCACAAGGTGCTTGAGATGCTGTCGGATGGCGCCTCGCCGGCGGGCAAGCCCTGGCGCCAGATCAACCAGCGCACCGAGCGCGGCGAGTTTCCGCTGCGCTATATCGCCATCCGTGCCGGGCCGGGGCGGGGCACAATCGCCGTCGGCCGGGACGCACGCGGCGATGCAGCCTTGCAGCAGCGGCTGATCCAGGCCCAGCAGATGATCGAGCGCGAGCGGCTGCGGGCCCGGCAGACGGAAACCAGATACCGGCTGCTCTTCAGCTTGGGACGCGAGGCCATCATCGTGCTCGATGCTGGAAGCCGGACCATCATCGAGGCCAATCCAGCGGCCGAACGCCTGCTCGGCCGGACCGGCCTTGCCGGCAGGCCGCTCCTGCAGCTGGTCGAGCCGAGCGAACGCGACGCCTTGCTCGCCATGCTCGGGGCGATTGGCGCCAGCGACCAGGCGCCACCGGTGCGGCTTCGGCTTGGCGACCGAACTGCGCCAGTCCGGATCGACGGCAACATGTTCCGCCAGGGGGGGAACAGCTACGTGCTGCTGCGGCTCGCCGACGAAGCCAGGATCGACGAGGGGCGTGACGCTGCAATGGTCCTCGAGCGCGTGCCCGATCCGTTTGTCGTGACTGACTCCGCTTTCCGGATCCTCGACGTGAACGCGGCCCTGCTCGAGCTTCTCGGCCATGCCCGAAAGGAGGAGCTCATCGGCTGCAGCCTCGGCCAGTTCCTGGGCCGACCGGGAATCGACTTCGCCGTCCTCTCCGACCAGCTCATCGAGCATGGCCTCGTGCGCAACCTCGTGACCATCGTTCGGCCGCGATTCGGAGCTGCCGTCGAAGTTCAGGTGTCGGCCGTGCTCGGGACGGAAGGGGGGCACCAGATCGGCGGCTTTACCTTGCGGCCGCTTGCCAGCGACCGGACGAAAATCACTGCCGAAATGGCATCGCCACGCTCGGTTGAAGAGCTGACCGAACTGGTCGGGCGGATGACACTCAAGGATATCGTGCGCGAGTCGACCGATCTTATCGAACGCCTCTGTATCGAGGCCGCCCTGAAGTGTGCGGACAACAACCGGGCCTCGGCTGCCGAAATCCTCGGTCTCTCGCGCCAAGGCCTCTACCTCAAGCTGCACCGCCATGGGCTGGCACGGGACCCGAACGACGACCGCCAGGATCGGGCGCGCTGAGAGCCCCGCGGCCAGGCGCCGGCTGCCATCGGGGCAATGGGCTGCAAGCGGATTCGACACGTCAAGATGTCAACGTCAGTTGACGCTGGCACGCGGCTCTGCCTAGTCTCTGGGTGATGTCGGGAGCGGGAGAGATTGGCTACCAAGCGGTGCGGCGCGGGCCGGCCCCGAAGCCGCGCGACCTTCTCGCGCTTCTGAAGCCTGTCACCTGGTTTCCGCCAATGTGGGCGTTCATGTGCGGCGTTGTCTCCTCGGGCGTGCCGCTTGCCGAGCGCTGGCCGTTCCTGCTTGCGGGCATGCTCCTTGCCGGGCCACTGGTGTGCGGGACGAGCCAGGCGGTCAACGACTGGTTTGATCGCGAGGTCGATGCAATCAACGAGCCGGGGCGGCCGATTCCCTCGGGCCGGGTGCCGGGCCGCTGGGGCCTCGGAGTGGCCGTTGCCGGATCCCTTCTTTCGCTTGCGGTTGCTGCAGCGATTGCGCCCGTGGTGCTGGCGGCGACCTGTCTTGGCCTGCTGCTCGCCTGGATCTATTCGACGCCCTGGCCGCGGCTGAAGGCGAGCGGCATTTGGGGACCGGCGGCCTGTGGCTTTGCCTATGAGGGCCTGACCTGGTTTACGGGTGCGGCGGTGATGGTGGGCGGCATGCCGGATGCGAAGGTGCTGGCGCTGCTGCTGCTGTTCAGCCTGGGCGCGCATGGCATCATGGTGCTCAATGACTTCAAGGCAATCGCGGGTGACAGGCAGATGGGGATCCGGTCGCTCCCGGTCACGCTTGGCCCAGCGGCCGCAGCGCGTGTTGCCTGTGTGACCATGGCCTTGCCGCAACTGGCGGTGGTGGCGCTGCTTTCGGTCTGGGGTCTGCCGATCCATGCCGGGATCATCGGCTTGGGAATTCTGCTGCAGCTGGTTTTCATGCGCCGGCTGCTAGCTGATCCGGCTGGGCGGGCGCCCTGGTACAATGGCACCGGGGTTGTGACCTATGTGCTTGGCATGCTGGTTGCAGCCCTCGGCGTCGGGGGGCTTGCATGAGCCGCGCCGTGGCACCGCTTGGCTATGCTGGCATCCTCCGCCTCGGGCTTGTGCAGGCGGCCCTCGGCGGGATCGTGATGCTCGTCACTTCGATGCTGAACCGCATCATGGTCGTCGAATATGGGCTTGCCGCCGTGCTGCCGGCAGCGCTGATTGCCTGGCACTATGCGGTCCAGCTGTCGCGGCCTGGCTTTGGCCATGCCTCGGACCAGGGCGGTGGCCGCAAGCGGTTCATCCTGGGCGGCATGGCGCTGCTTGCGCTCGGGGCACTGACAGCGACCAATGCCGTTTTTCTCATGGAGCATTTCCGGCTTGCCGGGATTTTCGCTGCGACCGTTGGCTTCACGCTCGTCGGGGCTGGTGTCGGCGCAGCGGGAACTTCGCTCCTTGCGTTGCTTGCAAGCCGCGTAAGACCAGAGCGGCGACCAGCAGCAGCGGCGACCACCTGGATTATGATGGTGGCGGGAATCGCCGTGACTGCCGGGATTGCCAGCAACTTCATCGACCCCTTCTCGCCCGAGCGGCTGGCCATGGTTGCTGGCTGCATCTGTGCAGCAGCGCTCGGGGTGACGGTTTTGGCCCTGCATGGCGTCGCCGAAGGCCCGGGCGTGTCGGCCGCGCGCAGGCCGGAGAGCCTGGCCCAGGGGCTGGACGCGATCTGGGGGGATCCGCGGGTGCGCGGCTTCACGCTGTTCGTGCTGGTCTCGATGCTTGCCTATGCGATGCAGGATGTGATCCTGGAGCCGTTTGCCGGGCTGGTGTTCGCCTATTCACCGGGGGAATCGACCCGCCTTGCCTCGATGCAGCATGGCGCAACGCTTGCGGGTATGCTGACCTTTGGGCTTGTTGGTCGCTGGCTGGTGCAGCGGCTGCCGGGCGGCAACCGGACGCTTGTGGTTGCAGGTTGCCTCATTTCGGCAACTGCCCTTGCCCTTCTTGCCCTCGGCGCCCGGCAGGGTGCGGGCTTTCCGCTTTCGCCGACGGTTATGCTGCTCGGCTTCGGCAACGGCCTGTTCGCGGTGGCCGCCATTGCCAGCATGATGGATCTCGCCAGCTTCGGGGGGGCAGGTCGGGAAGGAATTCGCATGGGGCTTTGGGGTGCGGCCCAGGCCATTGCCTTCGCGCTTGGCGGGTTGGTGGGTGCGGCCGGAGTCGATGCCGGGCGCATGCTCCTTGGCGACGACGGCGCTGCCTTTGCCCTCGTGTTCCTGGGCGAGGCCCTCCTTTTCCTTGGTGCAGCCGGACTTGCCTTGCGTGTTCACATGGCGCGCCGCGACATGCCGGAGACAGCCGCGGGAGTAGTGACATGATGGGTGAAACCTATGATGCCGTGGTGGTGGGCGGCGGGCCCTCTGGCGCGACGGCTGCGACTGCACTTGCAGCTGCGGGCCGGCGCGTCGTGCTGCTCGACCGGGCCGGGCGCATCAAGCCGTGCGGCGGCGCGGTGCCGCCGCGGCTCATCCGCGACTATGCCATTCCCGACCATCTGATTGTCGGCCGGGCGACGGCGGCACGGATGATCGCGCCTTCAAACGCGAAAGTCGACATGCCGGTGGGCGGCAATTATGTCGGTATGGTCGACCGCGAGCATTTCGATGAATGGCTGCGGGTGCGTGCGGCGCGCGAGGGCGCAGAGCGACGGGCAGGCAACTTCGAGGCGTTCAGCCGGGATTCTGACGGCACTGCCGTCATCCATTATCGGCCCAAGGGGGCGCCCCGCGACGCGCCTTTGGCCACGATCCGGGCCCGTGCCGTCATTGGCTGCGATGGCGCCCGCTCCCAACTTGCCCGGGCAACCCTCAAGGGTGCGGACCGGGTGCCTTGCGTCTTTGCCTATCATGAAGTGGTCAAGTCCCCGGCGCAGGACAGTGATGCATTTGACCGGTCGCGCTGCGATGTTTTCTACCAAGGGAAGCTCTCGCCGGACTTCTACGCCTGGGTATTTCCGCATGGGGATACAGCCTCGATTGGCGTGGGCAGCGCCCACAAGGGCTTCCCTTTGCGCGAGGCGGTGGCGGAGCTTCGGCGCGACACCGGGCTCGATGCCTGCGAGACGATCCGTGTCGAGGGTGCGCCGATCCCGCTCAGGCCGCTCAAGCGCTGGGACAATGGCCGCGATGTTGTGGTCGCCGGGGACGCTGCTGGCGTGGTGGCACCCGCTTCTGGCGAGGGCATTTATTATGCCATGACAAGCGGCCTCTATGCAGCCGAAGGTGTTGAGCGGTTTCTCGCAACTGGCAAGGCGAGCGCGCTTGCCGAGCCGCGGCGACGGTTCATGCGCGAGCATGGCAAGGTGTTCTGGGTGCTCGGCATCATGCAGTATTTCTGGTATTGCTCTGACAAGCGGCGGGAGCGCTTTGTGAAGATCTGCGAGGACCCGGATGTGCAGTATCTGACCTGGCAGGCCTATACGGAGAAGAAGCTGGTTCGTGCCCGCCCGATCGCCCATGCCCGGATCTTCTTCAAGGATCTTGGGCACCTCGTGGGATCGCTTAGGTGATTCGCCAGGCCGGCCGAAGCCGGTTCCGCGTGACTGGCGCTGGGGTCGTGCCAGCTGCCATTGGCGCGCTGGCAGCGCTTTTCATCGCTCTGCTGGGTGTCACGCTGACCGACACCGGCGCCTGGTATCGCGCGCTTGCAAAGCCTTCTTGGACTCCGCCCGATGCCGCCTTTGGCGCGATCTGGACCGTCATCCTGGCGCTGTGGGCAATGGCGGCAGTGGCAGCGTGGAGTGCTGCACCCGACAGCCGCCGGGCCGACTGGCTGGTGGGCCTCTTTGCGCTCAATGGGTTCCTCAACATTGGCTGGAGCCTCATCTTCTTCCGGCTGCAGCGGCCGGATCTCGCGCTTGTCGAGATCGTTTTCCTTGCTGCTTCGGTCGTCGTGCTCATCATTGTCTGTGGCCGCTATTCGCGGCGTGCTTCTTTGCTGCTTCTCCCGTATCTGGCTTGGGTGGGGGTGGCTGCGATGCTCAACTGGGGCATTGTGCGTCTGAACGCGCCTTTTGGATGAGCGACTGGTTCGCAAGCGGACGCGTCGTTGATCTGGTGCTGCTGGTGCTCGCGGTCGAAGCGCTGGCGATTGCGCGCTTCGCGGGCGGGCGCCGCAGCGAACTGTTCGGCGCCCTGCTGCCCGGCCTCTTCCTGCTGCTGGCCTTGCGCGCGGCGCTCACTGATGCACCCTGGCCACTCATCGCGCTGCTGCTGGCGGCAGCCCTTCCTTCGCACCTCATCGATCTGAAGCGCCGGCTAAGATAGGCCCCGGTGACCGGCTGCTGTCACCGGGGCGGGCACACTCCCCGATCGTCTTCGCTACTTGAATTGGCGCAAGTAGGCGATGACGTCAGCACGTTGTTGCGGGTTGCGCAGGCCAGCAAAGGCCATGGTGGTGCCGGGGATGAACTTGCGCGGATTCTCTAAATAGCGGTAGAGATTCTCCTCCGTCCACACGACGTTGGCGGACTGGTTCGCCTTCGAATATTTGAAGCCGGCGACGCTTCCCGACTTGCGGCCGATAATGCCATGCAGCGAGGGGCCAACCCGGTTCACGCCCTTGTCGGTCACATGACAGGCGCGGCATTGGGCGAAGACCTTCTCGCCGGCAGCAGCATTGCCCTTGAGCGTGGCATAAGCCGGCGCTGGGGGCGCTGCGGCCTGAGCAAGAGCAGGCGCAGCCAGCAGAAGGGTGCCGGCTGAGACCAGCGTGCGGACAATGTTCGACATCAAACCACCTCCAATGATCTGGCGGACTTTGCGCGCCGCCTAGGTGCGCTGGCAGCGCCAGGCCGTCAAGACAGGCATGCGGGCAGCTTGCCGCAGCCTGGCCCTCTTGGGATGCCGACTCGGCTGCCAGCGCCGTTTTCCTCTCCCTGCCTTCTGCCCCCGTCTGCCCGCGACTGGCCGCGACTGGCCGCGACTGGCCCCAGTGGCTCCCCGGGGAAGCCAGGCGAGAGGAGGCACCCTGCCCTCCCCCTGGAGCGGGCGAAGGGATTCGAACCCTCGACCCCAACCTTGGCAAGGTTGTGCTCTACCCCTGAGCTACGCCCGCAGTCCCTAGAGGCGCCGGCGCCTAGCGGAGCGCAGGGCTTGGTGCAAGACCCTTCCATCTGCCGCTGCAGTCGCCCATATGCCATCGTGAGCCACGAGATGGGGACGGATGCATGGCAAGCCTGTCACTCAATGAGAAAGACCGGGCCGCGGTGGACCGGTTCCGTCGCGACGTGCTGGAAGCCTCGCGCACAGGTGTGGTGCTGGTGCGCTTCACGGCGACCTGGTGCGGGCCCTGCCGGCAGCTGGCGCCCCTCATGGAGCGGGCGATTGCTGCCGTCGGCCACCCGCGGGTCTCGCAGGTAGTCATCGACATCGACGAAAATCGCCTGATTGCCGAGGAGTTCCGGATCCAGTCGGTGCCGACAGTCTATGCTGTGGTTGGCGGGCGGCCGGTGGACGCCTTTGTCGGTGTGCTTTCCGAGCGCGAGCTCAAGGCCTTCATCGAGAAGCAGCTGGCCCTCCTTCCGCCCGACGCGGCCGAGGCCGACCTCGAGGTGATGGTGGAGGCTGCCGCCGCGGCGCTCCGCGATGGCGATGCCGCGCGCGCGGCCGATGCTTTCGGCCAGCTGGTGCGCGAGCATCCCGACCGGGCGGACCTTGTTGGCCACTATGCTCGGGCGCTTCTGGCGCTCGGGCAAGTGGCAGGGGCACGGGCTGCGCTGGCGCGGCTGCCAGCAGATTTGAAGGACGCCGTGGTCCAGCAGGCGCGGGCTGCGCTGGCGCTTGCCGAAGCCGCACCCGAAGGGACGGACCTGGCAGCACTCGAGGCGCGGCTTGCTGCCGATGCTGGCGACCATGCGGCCCGCCACGCGCTTGCGGCGGCCTTCCTTGCCCGCGGCGACCGGGACCGCGCCGCAGATGCCCTGCTCAAGATCATCGCTGACGACCGCGACTGGGAGAACGGCAAAGCCCGGGACACGCTCCTCAAGCTCATCGAATCCGTCGGGCTTGGCGATCCCTGGTCGGTTGCGACCCGGCGCCGGCTGCGTCAGATCCTGTTCGCCTGACGACTATTGGGGCAGCTGTGGAGTCGTTTGCGACCATCAGCGAGCTGCCGGCGGTCATCCCGGTCTTCCCGCTTTCTGGCGCAATCCTGCTGCCGCGCGCCCTGCTGCCGCTCAACATCTTCGAGCCACGTTATCTTGCCATGACGCGCGATGCCATGGCAGGCGACCGGCTGATCGGGATTATCCAGCCAAAGGGAGACGGGGGGGCGGGTCCGCCTGAACTGTTCGGAACCGGAGGGTTGGGACGGATTACGCGCTTTTCGGAAACCGGGGATGGGCGTTATCTCATCGCGCTGGCCGGTATCATCCGCTTTCACGTCACAGAGGAAGTCGGTGTTGCCACGCCCTATCGGCAGGTGCGCGCCGACTATGCGCCTTTCGTGCAGGACTGGAATCCGGCGCCGCCGCTGCCAGCAATGGTCCGTGCCAGCCTGGAGGACTCGCTCAGGGCCTATCTTGAGACGCAGAATCTTGCTGCTGACTGGGACGCGGTGCGCGGCGCCGATGACGAGGGCCTGGTGAGCACGCTTGCTACCGTGTGTCCGTTCGAAATTCTCGAGCGCCAGGCGCTGCTGGAGGCGCCGGACCTTGAAGCGCGCGCCAGCATGCTGACGGCACTGATGCGCTTTGCTGGCACGGTTGGCGGCAGCACAAGTGCAACTGGCACCCTGCAATGACAGCGCCCGACCCGCGACTGACCGCGCTTCTGGTCTGCCCCGTAACGCGAAGCCGCCTGGTCTTCGACCCGGAGCGAGAGGTGCTGGTTGCAGTCGGCAGCGGACTGGCGTGGCCCGTGGTGGATGGCATCCCGCAGCTGCTGCCGCACAGCCGACCTGAGGCCGCTGAGGGCATCAGCCAAGCTCACCCCTGAGCAGCGGCGGCAGGTCTCCCGCCGTGCCGCGCGCGATGCTGGCAAAGATCCGCTTGGCAGCAGGCGTGCGCTCGACGAGGGCAAGGCCGAGCCGACGTACGGCCTCGACTGGCTTTCCTGGAAGGGCGAACAGGCGCGCAAGGCTGTCGGTTGCGAAGGCAGTCAGGCTGTTGTCAGCCCGGCGCCAGCGTTCGTAGCGGCGGGCGAGCGCCGGGTCGCCCAAGTCGAGGCCAGTCCGGGCGCCATCGGCCAGCACCTGGGTAAGTGCTGCGACATCGCGAAAGCCAAGGTTGAGCCCCTGGCCGGCGATGGGGTGGATGCCGTGAGCGGCATCGCCGGCGAGGACCAGCCGGTGGGCGCTGTAGCGCTCGGCATGGTGGAAGGTGAGTGGCCAGGCCACTGCCGGTGCGATGGCCTCAATTGCCCCCAGGCGGCCGCCGAGCCGCTTCGCCACTTCGGCCGCAAAGGCACGCAGGCTGAGCCGCACCAAGGCATCTGCCATGGGACGGGCAACAGTCCACACCAGCGCCGAGCGATGGCGGCCATCAGCAAGGTCGCGCATTGGAAGCAGCGCGAACGGCCCGGAGGGATAGAAGAGCTCAAGCGCAACCCCATCGTGCGGGCGGCCGTGGGCCAGCATCGAGACGATTGCGGCAGCCGGATAGGACCAATGCGCAAGCCGAATCCCGGCCTCGTTTCGAGTGCTGCTGCGACGGCCGTCAGCAGCGACCGCGAGCGCGGCGGCAAGCTTGCGCCCATCGGCAAGTTTTGCCGTGACATGGCTCGGGCCACGATCCAGTTGCACGATGGCGGCAGGTGCCACCATCCGCACCAGCGGTGTCTGTTCGACCCTGGCAAGCAGGGCGCGCCGGAGATCCCGATTCTCGACCATGATTCCAAGCGGCTCGGCAGCACCGCCGCCACCCCCGCCTGGATCAGCGTCGAAGCGGATGATCTCGGGGTTGAGGCCTTCCGCCACTTCGATGCGATCGATGGGGCATCCCTGGCGGTCGAGAAGGTCTGCAAGGCCGAGGGCCCGCAGCATCCGGGCGCTGGCGCTGGCAATGGCGGAGGCTCGGCCGTCAAAGCCGGAGGCGAGGTGCGTGCGCGGGTCGTCACGCTCGACGACGAGCGCGCTGATGTCGTGAGCGGCAAGCGCCAGCGCGAGTGTCTGGCCAACGAGGCCGCCGCCGATGATCAAGATGTCCGCGGCGCTGTCTTCCATCATGACTGGCCGCCTAGCCGGCGCTGGCCAAACGCGAAACCCCTCTGCCACGTCGCAGCCCGACCAGAGACCGAAACTGCTTCATAATGAAGCAGGGCAGCTGGTTTGGACAAGGCTGTGCCCAGTTTTCGGGCACATCAGAGTCGGAGTGGCGGACCCTCCCGCTTTCCCGACAGTTGGCACGCTTCTTGAAGAGAGGGGAAAGGGTGCCTTCGGGCTCCTGTGCTCGCTTCGGGACTTTGGTCCTCCCTTCCGGCCCGGGCCCTGTGTCCGGGCCGTTTTTCTTGCGCGCGAGACGCCCGGAAGTGGGGACAAAGCGCGAACAAAGGCTTGACCTTTTGGTCGGGCCCAGGGCATGGATTGACAATGAATGTATCTGCGGCCGGACTGCTGGAGGCCGCCCCGTGGCGACGGGGGCGCCGCACAGGCGAGGCCAGGGGCATGGCATGGCTAGCGCGGGCCCGAGCCAGGCGGGTCATCCCGGGCCTGCGGGGATTTCTTGGCGGGCTGCTGCTCTTGGGGGGGGCTGTCGCCCTCGGCGTTGTTCTTGTCAGCCACAATCCTGCTGATCCGTCGCTCAACACGGCGACGGCGCGGGCTCCGACCAATGGTCTTGGGCGGCCGGGCGCGTTTGTATCGGATTTGCTGCTGCAGGGATTTGGTCTGGCGTCGCTTGCGCTGGTTGTGATGCTTGCCGCGCGAGGCGTGCGGCGCTGCCTGGGCTGGCCAGTCCGGAAGCTGGCCTCTGCGCTGGTCGCTGGTGCGGGCGGGCTGGTCTTTCTGGCCAGTGCAGGCGGGCTGCTGCGGCAAGCTCCAGCCTCTTGGCTGGATGCGACTGCTGGCGGGCTGGTCGGCCATCTTGCCCGCGCTGCGAGCGTGGGTCTTGCCGAGCAAATGGCGGCCGATCCGCTGCTGGTGGCAACGCTCGGCGGCCTCGGCTTTGGGCTTGCGGGTCTTTTCCTTGCCGTGCGCGCCGGCGACATCCGGCTTCGCTTGCCGTCGCTGCCAAGGACCCGTCGCCGGCCGCGTGGTGTAGCGCCGGCGTCCAGTTCTCGGGCAGAGCCACTTGAGACGAGGCCGGCAGCGGCCAATGCGCCCCGCGCTGCACCGCCGGCAGTGGTGCGGCCGCGCATGGCAGAGCCATCGCTCAGAGCCGAGCGGGAACGGCAATCGAGCCTGATGCTGGGTGACCAGGCGCTGCTGCCGCCGCTTGCGCTCCTGAAGCCGCCGCCGCCAGTTGCTGGCAGCATCGACGAGGCAGCGCTCACCCAGAACGCGCATCTCCTCGAGGCCGTGCTCGAGGATTTCGGCGTGCGCGGCAGCATCGTTGGCATTTCGCAAGGGCCAGTGGTCACGCTCTACGAGCTCGAGCCAGCGCCAGGCATTAAGGCGAGCCGAGTCATCGGGCTTGCCGATGACATCGCCCGCTCGATGAGCGCAGTCTCGGCGCGGGTGGCAGTCATCCCCGGGCGCAACGTCATCGGCATCGAGCTGCCCAACCGTCGGCGCGAACTCGTGGTGCTCTCAGAGCTGATTGCAAGCGACGCGTTCGAGCATGGTCGCGGCGCGCTGCCCCTCGTGCTTGGCAAGGACATCGCGGGCTCGCCGGTGGTCGCTGATCTTGCGCCAATGCCGCACCTGCTCATTGCCGGCACCACGGGATCGGGCAAGTCGGTCGGGCTCAATGCGATGATCCTGTCGCTCCTCTACCGGCTCCGGCCGGAGGACTGCCGGCTCATCCTCATTGACCCGAAGATGCTCGAGCTTTCGGTCTATGATGGGATCCCGCACCTGCTCGCACCTGTCGTCACCGAGCCAGCGAAGGCGATCCGCGCGCTCAAATGGGCGGTCGAGCAGATGGAGGACCGCTATCGCAACATGACCCACATCGGTGCCCGCAGCCTTGCCGCCTACAACGAGCGCGTACGCGAGGCGATCCGCAAGGGGGAGAGCTTCAATCGCCGAGTGCAGACCGGCTTCGATGCCGAGGGGAACCCGGAATATGAGGAGCTGACGCTGCACCTCGAGCCGCTGCCGCTCATCGTCATTGTGGTCGACGAGATGGCCGACCTCATGATGACGGCGGGCAAGGAAGTGGAATTCCTGGTCCAGCGATTGGCGCAAAAGGCGCGGGCAGCCGGCATCCATCTCATCATGGCAACGCAACGGCCGTCAGTCGATGTCATCACGGGAGTCATCAAGGCGAACCTTCCCACCCGCATCAGCTTCCAGGTGACAAGCAAGATCGACAGCCGCACCATCCTCGGCGAGCAGGGCGCCGAGCAGCTGCTGGGCAAAGGCGACATGCTCTACATGCCGGGCGCGAACCGGATTGTGCGCGTGCACGGGCCGTTCGTCTCGGATGAGGAAGTGGAAGCCGTGGTGCGCCACTGGCGGGCGCAGGGAACGCCCGCCTATCTCGACAGCGTGACCGAAGAGCCTGAAGGGCCCGACGGCTTTGAGGCCATGCCGCGCGCATCCGGCGCTGGAGGCCGGCAAGTGGCCGTGGCCGGGGACGGTGACCTCCTCTCGCAGGCAATCCAGGTGGTTGCCGTCTCGCGCAAGGCGACCATCTCCTATCTCCAGCGCACGCTGCGCGTCGGCTATAATTCCGCTGCGCGCCTGATCGAGCAGATGGAGGCGATGGGCCTTGTCTCCGCACCCGACCATGTGGGGCGGCGCGAAGTGCTGATGGACGAAGCCGGTAACCGGGTCTGAGGCGCCGGCCTCGGAGCGGTGCCGGGGGCAAGAAAGAGACAAGGCCAGACAACAGGAGGCCTGTCGATCGCAGGGGCAGTCTCCAGCATGCAGCTTGAGATCAGCCGGCCCTCGGGTGGGCGCCTGCAAGATGGCAAGGCCTTGGCAACGTGGAGAAAGGTGTTGCCAGGCTTGCGCGGTGACCGGGACTGGAGCGGGTGATTGGTGAAGAGGTGGCGGCAATATGGGGTCAGGCCAGGCGCATGTGCCGCGCTGTCCAGGCGAAGATGGCAAGCGCCAACAGGCCGGCCGCTGTGCAGACGAAGATGAGGGCAAGGGCAAGGGCACCAGC
This sequence comes from Thermaurantiacus sp., assembly GCF_053487655.1. Lineage (NCBI taxonomy): Bacteria > Pseudomonadati > Pseudomonadota > Alphaproteobacteria > Sphingomonadales > Sphingosinicellaceae > Thermaurantiacus > Thermaurantiacus sp. Next base: position 19,917 of record NZ_JBRCLD010000084.1, read on the forward strand.
GCCATGGGCGGCGGCGAGGCGGTCGCTCAGCCAGCCGATGACGCCAAGGCCGATGGCCTGGCCGAGGAGGTTGTTGAAAAAGAGGGCAACGGCGACGGCCATGCCGCGTTCGCCGGGCTGGACAGCGGCCTGGATGCCCGAGAGGATGGGGGCCTGGCTCATCACGAAGATGGCATAGGCGAGCGCGAACAGGCCGAGGAAGGTGGCGACGCTTGCGGCCTGAAGCGCGAACCAGAGCGGGACAAGCGCCGCCATGCTGACAAGACCGGGAAGCCAGACGCGCCAGCGCTCGTCGCGGCGGACCAGCCGGTCGGTGAGGAAGCCGCCTGCGAGCGGACCGGGGATCCCGCCGGCCATGAAGGCAAGCCCGAGAAAGAGCGCAACATCGCGCAGCGGAACCTCGAACCGGCGCAGCATGATGGGCGCCATCCAGAAGGCCATGGCGTAGCCGATCATGATCTGGACTGCGAACCCGAGCATGATGCCAAGGAAGACCCGGTTGCCGGCGAGCGAGGCGAGCGTTTCCCCGACCGGGCGTTGGGCGATCTGTGCACCGGGCAAGGCATAGCGGCCACGGGGCGGCTCGCGCACCGTCAGCCAAACGAGGAGGCCGATGAGGAGCCCGGGGAGACCCATGAGCACGAAGGCGAAGCGCCACCCAAAGGC
>NZ_JBRCLD010000085.1:0-5552 GCF_053487655.1 Thermaurantiacus sp.
CGACCGGCACGCCGAGCCGGAAGGTGCCGCCGAGGTCGGTGAAGAGCCTGAGCAGCCCGCGGACGAGCGCGTGCGTCCCCCCGCGCGGGAACCACACACCGCCCTTGCGCTCGAGCGCGTGGATCAGGGCGTAGACGCTGCTCGTCTTGAACGGGTTGCCGCCGACGAGGAGGGTGTGGAAGCTGAACGCCTCGCGCAGCTGCGGATCCTGGATGTAGCGCGAGACAATGGCGTAGACGGAGCGGAACGCCTCATAGCGGATAAGCGATGGCGCGGCCTCGAGCATCGAGCGGAAGTCGCAGAAGCTCTCGGTGCCGAGCTTCAGGTAGCCCTCGCGATAGACATTCTCGGAAAAGGCCAGGAACTTGCGATAGCCCTCGGCATCGGCCGGGTTCTTCGCTCTGATCTGGTGGAAGAGGGCCTCCTCATCGTTTGCATAGTCGAAGCGATAGCCGTCTTCCCAGATGAGGCGATAGAAGGGGGTAACAGCCATGAGGTCGACATAGTCGGCGATATCGCGGCCCGAGAGCGCGAACAGCTCCTTCAAGCTTGCAGGGTCAGTGACGACAGTTGGCCCGGCGTCGAAGTGGAAGCCCTCGTCCTCCCACACATAGGCCCGGCCGCCGGGCTTGTCGCGGCCTTCAACGAGGGTCGTCTCGATCCCTGCGGACTGGAGCCGGACGGCAAGCGCCAGCCCGCCGAACCCGCTCCCGATCACCACTGCACGCCGTGCCACACCCACTGCCATTCTAGCCTCGCATCACTTCCCGGACCGCACGAAAGAAGGGCACTGGCGGCTTGCCAGTCAGGATCCGCACCTTGTCGAACACGGTCGAGTGACTGGCGTAGAAGCGTGCTACCAGCTTTGCGTCCAGCCCGTAGAAGCGCTGCAACACCCGCCAGCGCTTGTGGGGCTCCGCCACCCGGAACAGCATCTTGTTGAGCATGCGATAGAATCCGCGCTCATCCCAGCGATCCGTGGCATAGGAGCGCACGGCACGGTCGATGGCCGGCCCAGCGAGATCGGGCAGCTTGGCAACAAACAGGGCGAGCCTGACGGCATCGGGGAAGCTGTAGCCAGTGACGGGGTGGAAGAGCGCCGCCGCCATGCCAACGGGTGCCACGCCTTCTTGATACTGCGCCAGGTGGGCGCGGATGTCGCCGTCGATTGCGATCGGCAGCACGCCATCCTCCTCGCGCAGGATGCGGGCGATGGTCCAGCCCTGGGCAGCCGCATAGGCGTCGATCCTTGCCGTGATCGCCGAGCGGTCAAGGACGGGGCCGTCGGCATAATAGGTATCTTCGATGAGGACGGACGTCGGCGTGAAGGGGAGCGTGTAGACGAAGCGATAGCCATCATGCTGGTCGACGGTTGCGTCCATGATGACGGGGCCGGAGAGGCCATGGGGGGCGGTGAGCTCGACTTCGCGGCCGACGAACTTCTGAAAGCCCAGATCCAGGTGGGGCGAAGGCCGCTGGCCGCGGGCATCGAGCACGGCGCCAGCTGCAATCACCCGCTGGTCGGCGAGGACCACATGATCGGCTGCGACCGAGGCAACGGGCGTTCCCAGGAACCGGCGCTCCTCGGGGATGGCGGCGATCAGGGCCTTGTGCAGCCGCTCCGATGTCGCCGACTGGTAGCCGGCAGCGAAGTGGCGCTCATAGGCGGGAAAGCGGATCGAATTGTCGGCCCAGCGATGGGCGATCAGCGTGCGCGCCAGTTCCGCGCCCTCGGCGGACAAGTCGGTCTCGAAACTGGACCAGGTGTGGTTGCCGCCGAATCGTGCCCCGGCCTCGACGATCCCGACGGCGACATCTGGCCGGTGGCGGGCAAGTGCGAGTGCGATGAGGCCAGCAGAAAGACCTCCGCCGACCAGAAGAATGTCGCAGCGATCGCGCGCGCCCATGCCGCCCTCTAGCGGCAAGGAGGCGCGCTGGCTAGGAGCGGGGTGATGGCCGAACTTTTTGCCCTCCTGGCGCTGCAGCTGACGCTCATCATCGCACTGCGCTATCTTGGCGTCTCGGCGCTGTTTGCCTGGATTGCCGGGCGCGCCCGGCCGGAGATCTACCGCCCCTCTGACCCGGCGCGGCGGGCGCGGCTGGCTTCCCAGGTGCGGCGCGAGATCGGCTGGTCCCTGCTTTCGGCGGGGCTCTATGCTGCCCCTGCCGCGCTTGCCTTTGCGGCCTTCCTGCGTGGGGGAACGCAGCTATATACGGAGGTTGCGGCCATGCCGCTCTGGTGGCTGCCGGCTTCGGTCCTCCTCTATCTCCTCGCCCACGACGCCTGGTTCTACTGGAGCCACCGCGCCATGCACCACTGGCCGTGGCTGTTCCGGACCATGCACGCAGTCCACCACGAAAGCCGCCCGCCCACGGCCTTTGCCTCCATGTCCTTCCATCCCTTCGAGGCGCTATCGGCGGCCTGGCTCTACCCGGCCATGGTGTTCCTCGTTCCCATCCATGTCGGTGCCCTGCTGGTTGTGCTGCTGATTGCCACCTTCATGGCGGTCACCAACCACATGGGAGTCGAACTCTTTCCGCGCCGCTGGGTCAACGGCTGGTTCGGCCGTCACATCATCACCGCCTCCCATCATGATCTTCACCACAGCCGCTACAATGCCAACTACGGGCTCTACTTCCGCTTCTGGGACCGGCTGTTTGGAACCGATGCCGGACTTTCGACTCGTGTTCAGCCGCCGTTTCGCAAGCCGGCCTGAGCGCGCGCCCCAAGCACCTGCCCGACGGCGGCGGCGATGGCCTCGGCAATGGTTGCGGCATCGCCTGAGGCATCGATCCGGACGATCCGCTGATCGTGTGCAGCAAGGGCAGCGAAACCGGCACGCACACGCTCGTGGAACGCCATGTCGTGTGCCTCGAACCGGTCGGCAGCCCCTTTGCGGTGCTGCGCCCGCGCCAGGCCTTCGGCGGCTGGAAGATCGAGCCACAGCACCAGGTCTGGCCACAGGCCATGGCTTGCGAAATCATGCAGCCGGCAGAGCATCTGAAGGTCGAGCCCCCGGCCGTGGCCCTGATAGGCCAGAGTTGAGTGGACGAAGCGGTCCACCAGCACCAGGCGGCCGGCTGCAAGTGCCGGGCGGATCCGGCGCGCGACATGGTCAGCGCGGGCAGCCGTGATGAGAAGGGCATCGGTCTCGGCTGTCCAGCGGTCGGCAGCCCCAGTCACGAACAGCGCGCGAATGGCCTCTGCGCCCGGTGTGCCGCCAGGCTCGCGGGTGGTCTCAACAGCATGGCCGCGTGCGACCAGCCATTCGGCGAGCCGGGCAACCTGGGTGGACTTCCCCGCCCCTTCCCCGCCCTCAAAGGCGATCAGCATCAGCCCGCCACCAGCATGGCATCGCGGAAGCCGCGCGCCTGCGCCGCCGCGCGCGCCCGGTTGGCGGCAGCAGGGTCGGTGAACGGCCCGAGACGCACCCGCCACAGCCCGGAAGGCGCCCGACTGGCGGCCGCCGGGCCAATGTCGGCCAAGTCCGCGACAAGGAAGTGTGCTCGCCCCTCGTCGCTGAGCGCCACCACCTGCACGAAGACGGCGCGCTCCCCTCCTGCCGGCGGTGGCAGCAGCGGCGCGGCCACAGGGGCCGGCGCCGCCCGCGCCTGGAGCGGCGCCGTGGTGAGCGCCCAGTCCCCCGCGGGGAACACCCGGCGCACCCGAACCCTTGCAAGGCCCGGCCCCTCCATTCCAAGGAGTTGTGCGGCGCGTCGCGAGACGTCGATAATCCGGCCCTCCACGAACGGCCCGCGATCGTTGATCCTGACCACCAGCCGCCGGCCATTGTGGAGGTTGGTCACTTCGACGAAGCTCGGCATCGGCAGTGTCTTGTGGGCGGCTGTCAGACCATCCTGGTCGTAGGTCTCGCCACTGGCAGTGGGGAGTGCGTGGAAGCCGGGCCCATACCAGCTGGCAATTCCGACTTCGTCGTAAGACCGGTCATCGACTGGCACATAGGTGCGGCCGAAAACGGTGTAGGGCCGCCCGAGCTTCACGCCTGGCGGCACCGCGCTGGAAGCGGGCGGCGGCGCGGGGGCGGAGACGCGATCGTCTCGGGCGCAGGCGGCGAGCAGCAGCAGGAGGAGGCTAGCGAACCGCATCGCCCAGGAGTGCGACGGAAAGCGCGTAGAAGTTGGAGCAGTTGTAATCGAGGAGGGCCCGGTAGCTCCGGGTGGTGAGATAAGCGGCACCCCCGGGCCCGTCGGGCTCAACGAGGCTCATCAGCACGTCATCGGCCGGCCAGCGCCCGCTGCTGGCAGCAGCGAATCCCAGCCGCTGCCATTCGCGCGCTGGAAGCCAACGGCTGTGGCGCTCGAGCGGGCGGACACAGCTGGTCGGCTTCTCGGGATTGGCGATTCGCGCCCGGTCGAAGGCGGGCGGCACCATCACTTCGAGGCCCCAGCCCACCCCCGGCTGCCAGCCGGCATGCTTCAGGTAATTGGCGATGGAGAAGAGCGTGTCGGGAACAGAGCCCCAGATGTCAGCCCGCCCGTCGCCATCGCCATCCGCCGCGTAGGCGAGATAGGAGGAGGGCAGGAACTGCGGCTGGCCCATGGCGCCGGCCCAGGAGCCGCGCATCTCGTCAGCGCGGGCCCGGCCCTCGCCCACCATGCGCACGGCGGCATCGAGCTCGCGCGTGAACAGGGTCTCGCGGCGGCCATCATACGCGAGGCTGGCAAGCGCTGGGATGATGGCGAAACTGCCTGTCACCCGCCCATAGTTGCTTTCCATGCCCCAGATGCCGATCAGGATCTCGGCTGGCACGCCGTGCGCCCGCTCGGCGGCAAGCGCCGCGGCCTGCCAGCGCAGCCGCATGAGGCGGCCTTCGGCGATGCGGTCGGGTGTGAGACGCCGGGTGAGATAGGTGGCATAGATGTTGCGGCGGCCGCTGTCGTCGGGTTGGCTGCGGTCGAGCTCGACGACGCGCGCATTGAAGCCCACGCCCTGAAGTGCCTGGTCGAGCCAGGCGCGCTTCACGCCGCGCGTCTCGGCGCCAGCGCGGTAGCGTGCCAGCCAGTCGGCGAAGCTGCCGGAAGCCTCGGCGACGGCCGCAAATGGCAGCAGCGCCAGCGCAACGGCGGCCAGAACCTTTCGCATCATGCGCGGCTCCTGCCACAGGCGGGCACGCGGGTGAATCCCCTTTCGGCACCGCGCCGGCGCGGCTAGACCGGCGCGCGGAGCGGTGGCCGAGTGGTTGAAGGCAGCGGTCTTGAAAACCGCCAGCGGTTGCGTGCCGCTCGTGGGTTCGAATCCCACCCGCTCCGCCACGCACTCCCCGATGGATTGGTATGCAGCATGTTCGGCGGACGCGTCGGTCCGTCCCGCCAGCGCTCGTCAGCAGCGGCCGTCGTTGCGGTCGATGCTGCGGCCGATAAGGCCGCCGGCTGCAGCGCCGACGATGGCGCCGGCGGTCGGGTCATCGCGGACAATCCGGCTTCCGAGCACACCGCCGAGCGCAGCGCCAGTGACAAGCCCGCCATTGCCCCGGTCGCGCAGGCGGCAATGCTCGCGCCAGTCGCGCCCGCGCCGGTTATGCCAGCGCTCG
>NZ_JBRCLD010000086.1:0-11943 GCF_053487655.1 Thermaurantiacus sp.
GGTGGTTGATCTTCGCAACATCTACCGGCCGGAGGAAATGGCCCGCCACGGCTTTTCCTACACCGGCGTCGGGCGGTGATGGCGGAACGGCCGGCCCGGTTCCTGCCGGCTCTGGCGGCGCTCAACGCCATCCTTGCGCTCACCTTCGGGACCTTCGCCGTGCACGGGCTGCCCCCGGGCCAGCAGCGGGACTGGATCATGACCGGGGTGCTCTTCCAGCTGCCCCATGCCGCTGCCGTGTTGGCGGTGCTGGCGTGGCGGCCCGGCCGCGAGGGGCGGATCGGCGCCTGGGGCCTCGCCGTCGGTGCCTTCATCTTTGCAACGGTGCTTGACGCTCTCGCGCTTGATGCGCCGCGCTGGGTGGCGGCCCTTGCCCCTATTGGCGGCACCATGATGATGCTCGCCTGGACCTGGATTGCAGGACTTGCCTTGCTTGGCGATCGGCTGCCGGGGGCGCGCCCGCCTCCCTAGCCAAGGGCCACGCTTCCATGTCGGGCATTCTGGACCCACACGCCGGACTGACGCATGGAGTGCGAAGGCAAGGGAAGCTGCCTTGACGCCGTCACGCCGGGCGACGAACCGCTGGCTGTGCAACGCCCAGCTGCAAGCGATGACGGGGGCGCCTGTTGCGGCAGCAGCGATTCCGGCGAGGAGGCCTCGCTGCTGCCAGGCCCTAGAACTCGAAGCCGATCTCGCCGCCGAAGGTGCGAAGCGGCCGTGCAGCCCCGAAGGAGAACAGCCCGGCAACCGGAAGTGCGGCAGAAAGCCCCTTGTCGTTCAAGAGGTTGCGGCCGAAGATGGTGGCCCTCAAGCGGGCCCGGTTGAGCTCGAACAGGTAGGTTGCCGAGGCATCGAGGAGGTGGCGGGCATCGGCCCGGCCGCGCGGGTCGTTGACCCTTGGGTCGAACCAGGCGCCGACGATGGTCGTCTGCAGGGCAGAAAGATAGCGCCACGACGCCGAGACGATAAGCTCGTTGCCGCTGCCGCCGACGGGAAGCGTCCAGTCACCACCGACGGATGCTGACCAGTCTGGCGTGCGGCGCAGCTCGCGGTTGGAGATGTCGGTCAAAACGCCGCCGATGAGGGTTTCGAACTTGTCGTAGCGGGCATCGAGCCAGCCGAGCGAGCCATAGAGGCTGAGACTGTCGAACGGCAGCGCGCGGACCTCCAACTCGATTCCCGAGATGGTCGCAGTGGCCGCGTTGGCGACAATCGTCTCCTGGCCCGCGGGCGGCGGCGCTGGGCGAACGATTTCCTCCTGCTTGTCATCATATTTGGTGATGAAGCCTGCGACATTGGCGGTCAGACGGTTGTCGAGCCACGTCGATTTGACGCCGAGCTCGTAGCTGTTGACGGTCTCGGGATCATAGGGGGTTCTGGCCGAAAAGTCCGTCTGGCCGCGGCCGTTGAAGCCGCCGGCACGATAGCCGCGGGCAAAGGCGAAATAGGCCAGGATGTCGGGCGTGATCCGGTAGTCGATCGAGGCCCTGGGCTGGAACTGCTGCCAGCTTTCGCTTGGCCGGGCGATGAACTGGGGCAGGCCGGTTTTCAGATAATCGTTCACGTAATTCTTGTCGTCCCAGTTGTAGCGGCCGCCGAAGCTGAGGCGCAGCGCATCTGTGACGCGCCACTGGACGTCGCCGAACACGGCCATCGACGCACTGTCGTGATCGACCCGGTTGCCACCCCGCGCAGGCAAGCCAGCGGCGAACTGCAGGAAGGGGCCGAAGAAGGTTGTCTGGTCAAGCTTGTAGTTGGCGAAGAAATAATAGGCGCCGGCCACGAAGTTCATCCGCTCGGTGATGTTTCCGGTTGCCCGGACTTCCTGGGTGAACTGCTTATATTCCTGAACTCTCAGCGTGTCGAAGAAGTTGACCGAGACGGAGTCGAAATCCTGGCGGACGCTCTCGTCGCTGGTGCGGTAGCCAGTGACCGAAGTGATGACGAAGCGATCGGTATCAAGGACGATATTGGCGGTGAAGGCGTCCCCCTTGTTGAGGGCAAGGCTCGGCACATTGGTGAAGGTTTCATAGAGCTGGTCTTCCGTCGTGCGGTTGCACTGGTTCCGGGGAGGGAGGAAGCCCGGCGGCAAGCCCGGAATCGGCGCGCAGATGAGGTCAACGCCAGTGCGGCCGAGGGGGCTGGTGTCGATCTCGGTCCGCTCGTCCACGCGCTCGTAGGTGAGGACGGCATCGAGGGCGCCGGTCTCGATGCGGGCAGTGATGCCCCACTGGTCGTAGTTGCGGCCGCCATAGTCGCGGCCAAGCGTCCGGTTGGTGTAGAAATCCTTGTTCTGGTTGTGGAGCCAGAAGGCCTTGAGGCTGACCAAGTCGGCGATCTTGGGCAGGTTGACGACGGTGCGCACATCGCGCCGGCCATTGTCATCGAAGGTGGCAAGGAGCTTCATGCCGAGCTCGCCGGTTGGCCGAGTGCGCTGGATGTTGATGACGCCTGCCGTCGTGTTGCGGCCGAACAGCGTGCCTTGCGGCCCGCGCAGGATCTCAACAGACTCGAAGTCGAAGACATCGAGCAGCTGGCCCGTGTTGGTGCCAAGATAGACTCCGTCGATCAAAACACCGACCGCTGGGTCGAAGCTTTTCTCGATATCCTCGAAGCTGATGCCGCGGATCGAGATGGCCGCAGCCGAAGGCCCGGCGTTGACCGGGTCGATGACGAGGTTCGGCACCCGGCCGACGAGGTCGCGGATGTCAGGCGCGGCGGCACGTTCGAGCTGGGTGGGCGCGATCGCGGAGACAGCGACGGGCGCATCCTGGATCGATTCCGCGCGCCGAGTCGCAGTCACGATGATGTCCTCAAGACCGGTGGTGGCCGCATCCTGGGCGTCTGCAGGCTGGGGCAGCAGCACCGCTGCCACCGGTGCGCTTGCCAGAAGGAACGCACGGACGCGGCCGTTCGTCTTGCGAAGAAACCTCATCTTCCTCTCCCTCCCGCCGCTGGCTGGGACCTTTTCAAAGGCTCTGCGACGGCGCCACGCCTCTCTAGCCACAGCTGGGCCGTGTGCGCGCTCTAAAATCCGCGAGCCAGAACCCGTCGGGCCAGTGCTGCGGCTTTTGGGCAACAGCTGCGTTCCCCTTCCATGCCGCAAAGGGGGCTGGACAAGGCCATCATCCGCGCTCAACTTGGTGCGGCAAAACTGCCGCAGGCGCGATGCAAGGCCGGCGGCGGGACCAGAAGTCGGCAGGCATGCCGGAGCTCAAGCGGCCGGGAGGCAAGGCCGCAAGAGTTTGGGCAGGCCGGCCGCAGAAGCGGGCGAGAAGGCGAACGGCGATGCTCTATGATGCCTATGAAGTCTCGCGCGGCTGGTTTGCCGGTGCAACTGCTGCCGCGCGGATCGGCTCGGGCTGGATGACGAGCTTCTTCAATCCGCTCGCCTATACGGGCGGAGCGCCAGTGGCAGCGGCTGCACTTGATGTCTTTGCCCATGCGATGAAGCCGCGCGGCAAGCCGGCCTTTGGCCTTGCTGAGACCATTATCGATGGCTGGCGGGTGCCAGTTGAGGAACGGATCGTCGATCGCCGCCCGTTCGGCCAGCTGAAGCATTTCGCCCGGCCAACGGTTGAGAGCTGTGACCCGACCGTGCTCGTCATTGCCCCCATGTCGGGCCACTATGCGACGCTGCTGAGGGGCACAGTGGAACGGCTGCTCCCCAACCATGATGTCTTCATCACCGACTGGCGCGATGCCAAGCTTGCTCCAACCGCGCTCGGCACCTTCAGCCTCAACGACTATATCGACTATTTGATCGACTGGATCGCGTTGTTGGGCGCCCGCGGCGAGCGGCCCCATGTGCTGGCAGTGTGTCAGCCGTCGGTTCCGGCCTTTGCGGCTGTTGCGCTGATGGCAGCAGCTGGCCACCCGCACCGGCCCTATACGCTCACCATGATGGGCGGCCCCATCGACACGCGCGAGGCGCCAACGGAAGTAAACCGCCTTGCCATGGAGCGGCCGCTTGCCTGGTTCGAGCAGAATGTCATTACGTCTGTCCCGCTCACCTATCCTGGCCGCGGCCGCCGGATCTACCCCGGCTTCCTCCAGCTCGCCGGCTTCATGGCGATGAACCTCGGCAACCATCTCGTCTCCCACTGGGAGATGTTCAAGCATCTGATTGCCGGCGATGATGAAAGCGCTGAGGCGACGATGCGCTTCTACGAGGAATATCTCTCCGTCTGCGACATGGATGCGCATTTCTACCTGCAGACGGTCGATGAAGTGTTCCAGCGGCATCTGCTGCCCAGGCGCGAATTTCGCCACCGTGGCGTCGTGGTGGACCCCGGTGCCATCACTGACACGGCCATTCTTGCCATCGAGGGCGAGCGGGACGACATCTCCGGCATTGGCCAGACCAAGGCTGCGCTCGGCCTCGCCCGCAACCTGAAGCCCGACCGGAAGGACTATTTCCTGGTGCCGGAAGCCGGCCACTATGGCATCTTCAACGGCAGGCGCTGGCGCGATCTTGTCGCCCCCGTGGTTGAGGACTTCATCCGCCTCCATGGTGCCCGTGCGCCGCTCCACCGGCCGGGCCCGTCGCTGCTGCCGGCGCAGGATATCCCGCCTGGAGTCGAGTTCGCCTAGGGGAGAGGTGCGCAGGGCTCAGCTGCCGAGCGCTTCGGCCCTGGCTGCGACTTCAAGCCAGCGCTCTTCCGCTTCCGTAAGCGCTGCGCGCACACGCGCAAGCTCTTCAGTTGCGGCCTGGAACCGCGCTGGTGCCCGAGTGTAGAGGCCAGGGTCGGCCAGTTCAGCTTCGAGCCGGTTTCGCGCGCGCTCAAGCCGCGCGATTTCGGCAGGCAAGCGATTGAGATCATGCTGATCCCGGAAGGAGAGCCGGCGCTGCGGCAGCGAAGCCGCGGGCGTTGCAGCCGCCGATGCTGGTGACAAAGGGCGCTCCCGGCCGGGCTTTCGCGGGGCAGCGAGCGCCCGCGCAAGTTCGGCATGGCCGCCGGCGACCAGCTCCACCCGGCCGGAGCCGTCGAGAAAACAGGTCATGGTGACAGTGCGGTCGAGGAAGTCACGATCGTGGCTGACGAGGAGCACGGTGCCATCGAAGTCGGCAATCACTTCCTGCAGGAGGTCGAGGGTCTCAAGGTCGAGATCGTTGGTGGGCTCGTCGAGGACGAGGAGATTGGCCGCACGCGCGCATTCGCGCGCCAAGAGCAGCCGCGCCCGCTCGCCGCCCGAGAAGCTGCCAACTCGCGCGTCGAGTGCCTCAGGGGAGAAGAGGAACTGTTTCAGATAGCCGCGGGCGTGCGTCCTTGTCCCCCGCACATCGAGCCAGTCGCCCCCATCTGCGAGGATGTCCCGCACCCGCTTGTCGGGATCGAGAAGGGCGCGCTGCTGGTCGATGGTGATCCCGGCAAGGCCGGGAGCGCGCCTGACCGTGCCGCGGTCGGGTGCGAGCTCGCCCGTGAGCAGTTTGAGAAGCGTGGTCTTGCCAGTGCCGTTGGCGCCCACGATGCCGATCCGGTCGCCCTGCAGGATGCGGATCGAGAAATCGGTGATGATGGGTCGGCTCCCGAGCGTTTTTGTGAGATGCTCGGCTTCGATCACCATCCGCGCCTTGGCGTCAGCGGCCTTGATGGCGAGCTTGGCAACGCCTGGGGCGCCCAGCATGGCGCGGCGCTCCGCGCGCAAGGCCTCGAGCCGCAAGAGCCGGCCCTGGTTGCGGCGTCTTCGCGCAGTGACGCCACGCTGGAGCCAGGAAAGCTCTTCTGCGAGCTTCTGGTCAAGCCTGGCGGCTGCTCGCGCTTCTGCCGCCAGCACTTCGTCAGTCCAGGCCTCGAAGCCGCCGAAGCCAACGTCCTTTCGCAACAGGGTGCCGCGGTTGAGCCACAGGCAGGCCCTCGTCAGCCGGGCAAGGAAGGCTCGGTCGTGGCTGATGACGAGGAACGCGCCCGTGTAGCGCGAAAGCCAGTCTTCGAGCCAGCGGATGCCTGCGATGTCGAGATGGTTGGTCGGCTCGTCGAGCAAGAGGAGGTCAGGGGTGCTTGCGAGCGCACGGGCGATGGCCGCGCGCCGGCGCTCGCCGCCCGACGCTGTGGCTGCCGGCCGGGTGAGATCAAGGCCGAGCTGGCCCGCAATGGCGGCGACGGCGTGCGCGGGCGGTGCGTCGTCGCCTGCGGCGGTGAAATCCGCAAGCGTTGCAAACCCCGCCATCTCCGGGTCCTGGGCCAGTGTGACGATTCGCGCGCGTGGCTGCACCGTGCGCCGGCCGCGGTCGGGTGCGAGGCTGCCGTCGAGCAGGCGAAAGAGGGTCGTCTTGCCGGCCCCGTTGCGGCCGATGAGGGCAAGCCGGTCTGTCGGGCCGATGAACAGCGACAGGTCTTTGAACAGCAGGCCATCGCCCTGGCGGAGTGCGATTGCTTCGAGCGCGACGAGAGGAGGCGCAGCTGGCATGCCGGCCACCTGCCATCGCTGGCGGAGCGCCGGCAAGCCCGGCAAGGCGTGGGGCATAATCCTGGCACATTCACTGCCCATTCACGGCTGCAGGCGGAGAAGTGGCATGAATCATGAGCGAAGTCTTTTCCCGAGGCGGCGGGCGCGCGCTGCTCGCGGCTGCTCTTGTTGCTTGCGGCACGCAGTTTCTGTTCTTTGCGCCAGCGCTGGCCCAGAGCAGCGGGTCGCGCGCGGCCGTCGAAGCGCGGGGTCGGCCGGTCAGCGACCAGGATGTCGCGCGTGCAGCCCGCGAGAGCGGCGAATACCGCTCACTTGAGGACCTGCTTGCAATTGCGGGCCGCGAAGGGCGCGGCCGCTATCTCGGCGTGGAGACCAGCTCGCCAGTCTATCGGTTCAAGTTCCGGCGGGAGGCTGGCGAGGTCGTCTGGGTTGATGTTGATGCCCGCTCGGGCCGGGTGGTCCGCATCCAACCCTGACGCTGCTCAAGGAGGAATGCCCCCATGCGTGTTCTGGTGGTTGAGGATGAACCGACGCTTTCCCGGCAGCTCCGCCGCAACCTGGAACAGGCCGGCTATGCGGTCGACCATGCGCCGGACGGCGAGGAGGGCCTGTTCCTTGGCGAGACCGAAAGCTATGATGCTGTCATCCTTGATCTTGGCTTGCCCGAAATCGACGGGCTGGAAGTGTTGCGCCGCTGGCGCTCTGCCGGCCGGCGCATGCCCGTCCTGGTGCTGACAGCGCGCGACAGCTGGTCGGACAAGGTGACTGGCCTGGATGCCGGCGCTGACGACTATCTTGCCAAGCCGTTCGAGACCGAGGAGCTGGTGGCGCGGCTGCGCGCCCTCATCCGCCGCGCCAGCGGCAATGCCTCTGCCCAGCTGGTCGCGAGAGACGTGGTGCTCGACACCCGCACTGGTCGCGTGACCAAGGCGGGCGAGCCCGTCAAGCTGACGGCGCAGGAATACAAGCTTCTGTCCTATCTCATGCACCACAAGGGCAAGGTGGTCTCGCGCACCGAGCTTATCGAACATATCTATGACCAGGACTTCGACCGGGACTCGAACACGATCGAAGTCTTCATCACGCGCATTCGGAAGAAGCTTGGAGCCGATCTCATCACCACCATCCGCGGTCTCGGCTACAGTCTCGACGGCTGAGACGCGCAGGCGCGCCCCCGGCTCGATCAGCCGGCGGATCCTGCTTCTTTCGCTGGCGTGGATTGCCGGGCTCACGCTGGGTGGCGGCCTCTTGCTCGACCGGCTGGTGACGGCCACCCTCATCCGCAACTTCGATGCCCAGCTGGCTGAGACCCTGCCCATCATGATCGCCGCTGCCGAGCTCGACTCCGCGGGCGATGCCTATTTCAACCGCGAGCCGGCCGAGCCGCGCTTTGCGGAACCCTATTCCGGGCGCTACTGGCAAGTCTCGGCCAAGGGCCGCAGCGATTTCCGCTCGCGTTCGCTTTGGGACCGTACGCTTGCGCTCGACCTCGACAAGGCGTGTCTGACGCTGTGCACATCGAGGAACGAGAGTTTCGACGACGAGCCGCTTCGCCTTGTGGAGCAGGATGCAATCATTCCCGGCTCGCCGGCCGTGTTTCGCTTTGCTGTCGCTGCCGCGGCTGCGCCGCTTGATTCCGAGATTGCGGCCATCCGGCGAACGCTCTGGCTTGCCCTTGGCGTGCTCGCCCTCGGGCTCGTGGCGCTCGCAGCACTCCAGGCAAGCTATGGTCTCCAACCGCTGCGGCGCATGTCGGCAACGATTGCCGACATCCGCGCCGGCCGGATCCGGCGCGCGCCCGAAGCCGATGTCCCGCCCGAAATCGCGCCGCTGGTGGCCGAACTCAATGCCCTCTTGGACCATGGCGCAGCCACCACCGAGGCCGCGCGGATGCACGCCGGCGATCTTGCCCATGCGCTCAAGACCCCGCTCTCAGTGCTGTTGAATGAGGCGGCGGCCAACAGTGCGGATCTTGCTGCCACGGTGCGGCGCGAGGCGACTGCAATGCGCCGCCATGTGGACCACCACCTCGCCCGCGCGCGTGCCTCCGCGCGCCGGGCCTCGAGCCAGGCCCGCGCGCCGGTCTGGCCGGTGCTCGAGCGGCTCCAGCGTGCGGTCTCGCGAATCTATGCCGAGCGCGGGATCGTCATTGACATTGCCGGCGACCGCGACGCGGTCTTCCAGGGCGAAGCCCAGGATCTTGAGGAAATGGCTGGCAACCTCATCGACAATGCCGCCAAATATGGCGGCGGCCGCGTGTTTGTGACCGTCCAGGCCCGCGGCGAGCGGCTGGAGATCCTGGTTGAGGACGATGGTCCTGGAATTCCCTCGGGCCTCGACCGCAAGCTGTTCGAACGGGGCTTGCGACTCGACACCAGCCAGCCGGGCACCGGTCTTGGACTTGCCATCGTGCGTGACATTGCCGAGATCTATGGTGGCAGCGTGCGCCTTGCTGAAAGCGCCGATCTGGGCGGCCTTGCGGCAACGCTTGCGCTTCCGGCCGCAGTCCGCCCGGCTGTTGCTTGACAGGCAGAGGGCGCATCGGCCAAGGGCGCGCGGCTTCGCATCGGGCATGCTGCCGTAGCTCAGTGGTAGAGCGCATCCTTGGTAAGGCTGAGGTCGCGAGTTCAATCCTCGCCGGCAGCACCATCCGCCATGCGGCACTGCGGGCCTTCAAGCCGGGGCCTCGCTCGGCTAAGACCGAGGGATGCACGTCTTTCACGGGGATATTCCGCTCTGGCTTGGGCTTCTGGTGGCCGTTTTGACCACGCTTGCCATGGAGCTCGTTGCCATCCTTGCGCATCGCTATGTGATGCACGGGTTCCTCTGGTCGCTCCACAAGTCGCACCATGAGCCGCGCACTGGCCGGTTCGAGAAGAACGACTGGTTTGGCGTGATGGGCGCCATCCCCTCCATCTTCCTCATCTTCGCTGGCTCGCTCTTGGGCTGGGGCGATCTTGCCACCTGGATCGGGATCGGGATCGCGGGCTATGGCGCCATCTACTTCGGCTTCCACGACATCATCGTGCATCGCCGGATCGAGACCGGCTATGTCCCGCGGTCGGCCTACATGAAGCGGATCGTCCAGGCGCACCGCCTCCACCATGTCGTCCAGTCGAAGGAGGGGACCGTCAGCTTCGGCTTTCTGTGGGCGCCGCCGATTGCCGAGCTCCAGCGCCAGCTGGAAGCCAACCGCCGGGCCGGCAAGGCGGTCATCCGCCAGAGTCCGGTCGGCAGGGGTCTCGAGGAGGACGTGGCGGGCAGCTGAGCAGCCGCGGCCTCAAGCGAAGGTGGGAGTCCAGAGCCCGGTGCGGTCGGCGGGAGTCGAAACCCGCACATTCCTCTTCCACAGTGCCTCGGGAAAGGCACTGATCACGGCGAAGAGTTTCTCACGCCGGCGCGTGAAGGTGCGCGTGGCGAGCGCTTCTGGGCCCTTTCCGCGCACCTTGCGGCCGATGTCGCCGTAGATGTGCGCTGCCGACAAGACTGCCCAGGCCTGGCGATTGCGGAGCGCTGGCACGCCATGCGCTGCGCTCGCCTCGTAGCGCTCGGCGAGATCGACGAGGCGGGAGACGACGCGGTGCAGGGCTTGGCGCCGTTCGGGCAGCGCATGGGTTTGCGCTGTCAGCCCCTCTCCGGCAAGCCAGTCGGCAGGCAAGTAACAGCGCCCGCGCGCGGCGTCTTCGGCGACATCGCGGGCGATGTTGTTGAGCTGGAAGGAGAGGCCGAGGTCAGAGGCGCGCGCCAGCACGGCATGGTCACCGGATGCGACTCCCATGACGAGCGCCATCATCACGCCCACGCAGCCTGCGACATGGTAGCAATAGCGCAGCAGATGCTCGCAATCGGCAACAGGCTCCCATTCCACATCCATCCGGAAGCCTTCGAGGAGATCATGCGGATAGCGTGCTGGCATGGCGACTTCGCCAGCAACGCGGGCGAGCGCATCGAATGCTGGCTCTCCCGTTTGCTCGCCGGCGAGCGCACGATCTGTCAGCTCCCGCAGCCGGGCCAGCCGCTCGGCCGGGCTGCCGCCCCAGTCATGATGGCCTTCGCCCATCAGCTGGCCGTCGATCACATCGTCGCAGTGCCGGCACCAGGCATAGAGCAAGGTGGCGCGTGCGCGTGTGCTGCCGTCGAACAGCTTCGAGGCGAGCGCGAAGCTCTTCGACCCCTGGCGAATGGTTGCACGCGCAGCATCCAGAACCGGATCCGCCACGGCGCCTCCTATTGCGCTTCAACCAATGCCGGCCCAGCGTTGGATGGCCAGGCTGGCGCTTCGGGATAGCGCGCGCCCATGTCAGCGAGCATCAGCTTGGCCGTTGCTTTGGCCGAGCCGACGACGCCCGGAATCCCCGCCCCTGGATGCGTTCCGGCCCCGACGAAATAGAGGTTGCGGAGCTCGTCGTCGCGGTTGTGGGTGCGGAAATAGGCGGATTGCCACAAGACTGGCTCAAGGCTGAAGGCGGAGCCGAGATGGGCATTGAGCTCGGTC
Organism: Thermaurantiacus sp.; assembly: GCF_053487655.1. Classification (NCBI taxonomy): domain Bacteria; kingdom Pseudomonadati; phylum Pseudomonadota; class Alphaproteobacteria; order Sphingomonadales; family Sphingosinicellaceae; genus Thermaurantiacus; species Thermaurantiacus sp. The sequence continues at coordinate 10,907 of NZ_JBRCLD010000086.1, forward strand.
CTGAAATTGGCGGGTGTGAACATCCGCTTGGTCACAAGGCGGGCCCGGAGATCGGGCACGATCCCGCGCTGCTCGAGATAGTCGAGGATGCGGTCGGCATAGATGGGGCCCACCTTGTCCCAGTCGGCAGCGAATTTCCCAAGATGGGGCACGGGTGAGAGCACATAGAAGGTGGAGCAGCCCTCGGGCGCCAGCTTTGGGTCGGATGCAGTGGGGTGGTGGAGGTAGAGCGAGAAATCATCCGCCAGCACGCCGGTGGCATAGATGTCATCAAGGAGCTCACGGTAACGTGGGCCGAAGATGATGGAATGATGGGCGATCTCCGGCGAAAGCCCGCGCAAGCCGAAATAGACGACGAAGAGGGACGGCGAGAAGCTCTTGCGCTGCAACGCCCGTGCCATCTTCTGCCCGCGCGGGTGGCCATTGAGCAGGTCGGCATAGGTGTGGACGACATCGCCGTTGGAAGCGACGGCGTCGGCTGCGATGCGGGTGCCATCGGCAAGAGTTACGCCTGTCACATGCGTGGAGAGCGCCTCGATCCGCGCGACCGGCACGCCGAGGCGGAATTGGCCACCAAGGTCGGTGAAGAGCCTGAGCAACCCTCTCACAAGCGCATGGGTGCCGCCGCGCGGAAACCAGACCCCGCCCTTCTTCTCGAGCGCATGGATCAGGGCATAGACGGACGAGGTGGTGAACGGATTGCCGCCCACCAGCAGCGTGTGGAAGCTGAAGGCCTCGCGCAACTGCGGGTCCCTGATGTAGCGCGCGACGATCGAATAGACCGAGCGGAACGCCTCGTAGCGCAACAGCGACGGCGCCGCCTCGAGCATGGTGCGGAAATCGCAGAAGCTTTCGGTGCCGAGCTTCTGGTAGCCCTCGCGGTAGACCCCTTCGGAGAAGCGCATGAAGGCGCGATAGCCTTCCGCGTCAGCCGGGTTCTTGGCCGCGATCTGCGCCATCAGGGCGGCGTCGTCGTTCGAATAGTCGAAGACATAGCCGTCTTCCCAGATGAGCCGGTAGAAGGGCGTCACCGGCAT
>NZ_JBRCLD010000087.1:0-9779 GCF_053487655.1 Thermaurantiacus sp.
TCGAGCAGAATCTCTGCACCCGACAGGTCGCGGCCGGACATGGATCACTCCTTCGCACCCGCGGCAACGGCCGCAAAGGCCGGCTGGCTAGGGAAGGAATCACAGCCTGTCAACGCGTATCGAATCGCTTCATGGCAAGGAGTTGCTAGTGAGAATAATAATATTTCTATCCCTTTTTAGGAAGTTGCGAAGTCTGTTGCGAGACCGCCACGGCGTGCGCGACACGCGCATCCGGGCCCAGCTGTGCAATTGGCGAACCGAGGGCACGCCATCGCGCACAGGAGGGCGCAAGCTACCAAGCCTTGCGGGACTGGCAGCGCGGGTCCAGCGGGTGGGTTCGCGGTTGCAATGGGCTGGTTGTCGCAACAGCTCCACCTGCGCGCCTGAGGGCATCAGGCCGGGTGGCGCGGCCAGCCCCGAAATTGGGTGCGGAACCAGGTTGCCTGGCGCTTGGCATAACGGCGCGTATCCGTTTCCCAGCAGGCAACAGCTTCGGCCTTGCCGAGTGTGCCCTGGAGATGGGCGAGGAGTGGTGGCACGCCGATTGCCCGCAGGATGGGCAAGTCGGCGGGAAGCTGGCGGTCGGCGAGTGCGCGCACTTCGGCCTCGGCACCTGCGGCCTGCATGGCCTGGATCCGGGCGCCGATGCGGGCGTGGAGCACATCGCGAGGGGGATCAAGGACCAGGGCCGAGATGGTTGCGATCGCGCCGATCCCGCCGGTGCGTTGCAGACGCTGCCAGTCTGCAAGTGAGCGGCCAGTTGCTCGGATGACCTCAAGCGCGCGGGCGTTGCGCTGCGGATCATGGGGGTGAAGGCGAGCTGCCATGACTGGGTCTTCTGCCTCGAGCGCGCGCCGAACTTCGGATGGGGCAAGTGCCCGGACCCCAGTGCGGATCGCAGGTGGAACCGCGGGTATGGGCGCGATGCCATCGATGAGGGTGCGCAGATAAAGACCGGTGCCGCCCACGAGGATGGGAAGCCTGCCGTCTTGCCACGCAGCTTCGACTTCGGCGCGCGCAAGCGCTGCCCAGCGCGCGGCGGATGCGATGTCGCTGGCATCGAGCATGCCATAGAGACGGTGAGGCACTTCGGCCCGTGCTTCCGCATCTGGCTGGGCGGTCAGGATTGGCAAGTCCCGGTAGAGCTGCAATGCATCGGCGTTGATGATGATGCCGCCGCTGGCGCGCGCTTCCGCAAGCGCGCGCGCGGACTTGCCCGAGGCCGTCGGTCCTGCGATGACCCGGAGCAGACGTTGCATGCTGGTCGCAACCCTCATTTCCCTGGCTGGCGTGTCAAGCAACGACCTGGCCTTGGCCCGTGCCCTGCTGGCGCAGGCAGGCGCAAAACGGGTTCGCGAGGCATGGGTGGACTTTGATGTCGCCGTCGACTTGCACGTGGATGGACTTGTCGCGCCGGCCGTGCGCGCAACGCTTGAGAGCGGATTGCCGGGCCTCGACATCATCGTCCAGCCTGAAGAGGGTCGGCGCCCCAAGCGGCTTTTGGTTGCGGACATGGACTCAACCATCATTGGCCAGGAGTGTATCGACGAGCTTGCCGATTTCGCTGGCCGCAAGGCCGAGATCGCTGCCATCACCGAGGCGGCGATGCGAGGCGAGCTTGACTTCGCGCAAGCGCTTGCCGCTCGGGTTGCAGCGCTTGCCGGGCTCGCCACAGGCGCTATCCAGCAGACTCTTGCCGAGCGCGTGCACTTGAACCCCGGAGCCCGGACTCTGGTTGCAACCATGAAGGCCCATGGCGCGCGCTGTGTGCTGGTGTCTGGCGGTTTTACCGTCTTTACAGAGCCAGTTGCGGCCATGGCCGGCTTCGACCGGCAGGTCGCCAATCGGCTCGAGATCTCAGGGGGAAGGCTCTTGGGCACGGTCAGGCAGCCGATCATCGACTCCGCGACCAAGCGGGCAACTCTCCTTGGCGAGTGCAAGCACGTGGGCATCGGCCCTGAAGACGCATTGGCGATCGGCGATGGTGCAAACGACATTCCCATGCTCGAGGCTGCCGGGCTCGGCATTGCCTACCGCGCCAAGCCGAAGGCCGCAGCCGCGGCTGATGGACATGTGCGCCATGGCGACTTGACAGCAATCCTGCTTGCACAAGGCATTGCCCGCAGCCGCTGGGTGATGGCCTGAGCCGCCGCGCCAGAAGTCGCCCGCGGGAATTGGATGCTCCCGAGGCAACGGCTGCCAGAAGAATGCCGGCAAGGGCTCAGCGTTTTCGGATCAGCCAAGCGCCTGGCGCAAGAGCGCGTTGACGGCGGCCGGGCTCGCCTTGCCGCTGCTTGCCTTCATCACCTGGCCAACGAAGAAGCCGAAGAGCTTGTCCTTGCCGGCACGATATTCTGCCACCTTGTCGGCATGGGCTTCGAGCACGCTCGCGATGGACGCTTCGAGGAGCGCAGTGTCGGTGACCTGACGAAGGCCGCGGGCCTCGGCGATGGCCGCCGGATTCTCGCCGGTCTCAAGCATGATCTCGAACACTTGCTTGGCAAGCGGGCCAGAGAGCGTGCCATCGGCAACGAGCGCCAGGAGCTCAGCCCCCTGGGCAGGAGTAACGGGCGAATCGGCAATACCCCGGTCGAGGCGCTTCAAGGCCGCGAAAAGATCGCCCGTCATCCAGTTGGCGGCACGCTCGGCCACCTCGCGCGGGGCCCTGCCCTGCTGCTTGGCCGACTCGGCGAGCAGGAGCTCGAACCAAAGCGACTCCTCAATGTCGGCAGTGAGCACTCCCGCCACATAGGGGGAGAGCCCCAGCTCCGTCTCATAGCGGCGGCGGCGGGCGCTGGGAAGCTCGGGCAGGCTCTCCCGGCAGGCGGCGATGAAAGCCTCATCAATGAGAAGAGGTGGCAGATCCGGCTCGGGGAAATAGCGATAGTCGTGCGCATCTTCCTTGGAGCGGAGCGCGCGAGTCTCGCCCCTCTCGGGGTCGAACAGCCGCGTTTCCTGGATGATGGTCTCGCCGGCCTCAATGCAATCCACTTGCCGGCGCGCCTCGTAGGCAATGGCCTGCTGGATGAAGCGGATGGAGTTCAGATTCTTGATCTCGCAGCGCGTGCCAAAAGGCTCTCCCGGCCGGCGCACCGAGACATTGACGTCCGCACGCAGCGAGCCTTCTTGCATATTGCCATCGCAACTGCCGATGGCGCGGAGAATGGCGCGCAGCGTTGCAACATAGGCCCCGGCCTCGGCGGGGGAACGCATGTCAGGCTTCGAGACGATTTCCATCAAGGCAACACCGGCACGATTCAAGTCCACGTAGCTCATCGTGGGGTGGAGCTCGTGGATGGATTTGCCTGCGTCCTGCTCAAGATGGATGCGTTCGATCCCGATGGTCTTGCGCTGGCCGTCGTCGAGCTCGATTTCGATTGCGCCCTCGCCGACCACGGGCTCCTTGTACTGGCTGATCTGGTAGCCGGCTGGCAGATCGGCGTAGAAATAATTCTTGCGGTCGAACCGCGAGCGGCGGTTGATGGTGCACCCGAGCGCAAGCCCGGTGCGGACCGCCTGGCGGACGCATTCGCCATTGAGGACGGGAAGCATGCCCGGCATGGCGGCATCAACGAGACTGACTTGGGTGTTGGGTTCGCCGCCGAAGGCCGTCGGTGCTCCCGAGAAGAGTTTCGAGTTCGAGATGACCTGCGCATGGACTTCAAGACCGACGACGATTTCGAACGGCCCGGTCGTGCCATTGACAAGATAGGGTGCCGAATAGGGTGCCGACATGGGGCGCTTGTGGCGGCCTGACCGAGGGTTTTCAAGCCGACGGGTGGCGCGGATGTGGTGCGGCAGCTAAGCCCCACCTGCTCATGGTCGATCTTGCCCCCGTCCGCCGCGCCCGCCGTCTCCTCGCCTCGCCGGCAATCGCAGCCTTTGCGATCAAGGGCGTCAACGCCGCCAGCGCCTTCCTGACGGCTGTGATGCTCGCGCGGCTGGCGGGCGCGGAAGTGGTCGGCAACTATGCGCTGGCGACAGCGACGGCGACGCTCGTCGGGATCGGCGCGGTTGCCGGCCTCGACCAGGTGCTCGTGCGCTCGGTGGCGGGCGACTTGAAGCAGGGCCTTTCGGGGCGGGCGCGGGCCACGTTTCAAGCCATCGTGCGCGCGGTCAGCCGGAACAGCCTCATCCTTGCGCTCCTGTTCTTGGGACTTGTCATCGCTGGACTTGTGGCCGAGCCGCTTGGGGGTGCACGGCACGCCTTTCTTGTTGCCGTGCCGGGAGTGGCAGCGACTGCCTTCTTCCGCCTGGCGTTGGGCGCGGTCCGCGCTGTGGGGCGGCCACTTGCAGCCCAGGCGGTTGAGGCGCTTCCAAGCTTCCTCCTTCTTGCCGTTCTCGCTGTCCTCTGGCTTATGCGTTCGCCACCGACGGCAGTGCTTGCCGTGCTGCTCTTCTATAGCACTTGGGTGGTGGCAGCGCTGACCGGCTTCGCAGTTGCCGGGCGGGACCGGCGCGGATGGGCGGATCCGGAGCCCGTCTTGTTGGGGCCGCTGCAGCGCGCTGGGCTGCCGCTGATGGCAGCTGGCTTGCTGCAAGCATTTGGCGACTGGTTTGCGCTTGCCGCCGTCGGGCGCGAAGTGGGCACGGCCGAAGCTGGCGCGTTCCGGATCGTGGCCCAGATCATGTCGCTGTTTGGGATGCTGGTCGCGGTGACAGATGGCTGGATCGGCGCGCGTGTTGCAAGCGACCTGCGCACGGGCGACCTCAAGACCGCCTGGCGTCGCCATCGCCGCGCCACCCTGACCGCCACCCTGCTTGCCATCCCCATGCTGGCGGCCACCGTCCTTGCGCCCAGATGGGTGCTTGGCACCTTTTTCGGACCAGAGTTTACGATTGCAGCAACGACACTCGTCATCATGTCGCTCGGCCAGCTTGCCAATGTCGCCCTTGGTCCCAATGGCACCATGCTGGCGATGAGCGGCAAGGGCCGGCAGGTGCTCACCATCACGCTTGCTTGCACGCTTGTCCTTGTCATCCTCGCGTTTGCGCTGATGCCGCGCTTCGGGCTCGAGGGCGCGGCTGCAGCCTATGCCGGCTCCATCCTGCTGCGGAAGACACTGATGGCCATCGCAGCGCGCCGTGCTATCCGCTGAGTCTGCCGGTCAGCTGGGTCTGCCCGCCAGCTGAGTCTGCCCGTCAGCTCCGCCACCAGGGCACAGGTGCGGGTATCGGTGGCGCCCGGCGCTCAACCGCCAGTGCGGCATCGAGAACGCTGGCCTCGTCGAGCGGGCGGCCGATCAGCTGGAGCCCGAGCGGCAGACCATTGGCGTCTGTGCCGGCCGGGACGGACATGGCCGGAAGCCCAGCGAGCGATGATGGCACGGTGAACACATCATTGAGATACATGGCGATCGGGTCAGCAGTGCGGGCGCCGATCGGAAATGCCCCGGTCGGTGCTGTCGGGGTGAGGAGGAGATCGCAGGCAGTGAAGGCCTGCTGGAAGTCCCGGACGATGAGGGCACGCACCTTCTGGGCCTTGAGATAATAGGCATCATAGTAACCGGCGGAGAGAACATAAGTGCCGATCATGATCCGCCGCCTAACTTCGGGCCCGAAGCCGGCCGCGCGCGTTGCCTCATACATGTCAACAAGCCCACCCCCCTCGGGTACGACGCGAAGGCCATAGCGCACGCCATCGTAGCGGGCGAGATTGGACGAGGCCTCCGCTGGCGCGACGATATAGTAGGTGGGAAGCGCCTGGGTAGTGTGCGGGAGGCTGACGTCGACGATCTCGGCACCAGCGTCGCGGAGCCAGTCTGCGCCCTCCTCCCAGAGTCGGGCGAGGAGGGGGTCCATGCCCTCCACCTGATACTCGCGGGGAATACCGATGCGCTTGCCCTGAAGGTTGCCTGAAAGCCCTGCGCTCCACGCAGGAACGGGCGCATCAAGCGAGGTCGAATCGCGCGGGTCGAAGCCTGCCATCGCTTCAAGAAGGAGGGCACAGTCGGTCACAGTGCGGGCCAGCACGCCGGCCTGGTCGAGCGAGGAGGCAAAGGCGATGAGGCCCCAGCGCGAGCAACGGCCATAGGTCGGCTTGATTCCGGCAATGCCGCAGAAAGCGGCCGGCTGGCGGATCGAGCCGCCGGTGTCGGTCCCGGTCGCACCTGCAACGATGCGCGCGGCAACCGCTGCAGACGAGCCTCCGGAGGAACCGCCAGGCACGAGTGGCGCCTCCGAGCCCTCGGCCCGAACCGGCGAAATGACCGGGCCGAAGGCGGACGTCTCGTTGGAGGAGCCCATGGCGAACTCGTCGAGATTGAGCTTGCCAAGCGAGATGGCACCGGCAGCTTGAAGCTGGGCTGTGACATGGCTTTCATAAGGCGGTATAAAGCCATCAAGAATGCGGCTCGCAGCCGTCGTGCGCACCCCCCGGGTTGCGAACAAGTCCTTGATACCGATGGGGATGCCGGCAAGCGGCCCGGCTGTGCCAGCGGCCAATTCGTGGTCCGCCGCCAGCGCCTGCTCCATCGCCTGGTCGAAGGTCTCCGTAATGAAGCAGTTCAGCGACCGCGCCGCTTCCGCGGCGGCGACATGGGCGCCGACGAGCTCGGTGGCAGAGAAGTGCCGCGCCTTGAGGCCCGCTTGCATGGCGGCGACGGAAAGGCTGGTCAGGTCGCTCACTCGATGACCTTGGGCACTGCAAAGAAGCCGTGCGATGCAGCCGGCGCATTGGCGAGGATGTCGTCCTGGATGTTGCCGTCGGTCACGGCATCCTCGCGCCATTGGCGGGTGAAGGGGATGACTTGGTCAAGTGGCGCCACGCCCTCGGTCTCCACTTTCTGGAGCTGATCGATCCAGCCCAGGATGCGGTTCAGTTCGCTGGCAAGTCGCGCGGCTTCCCCTTCGCCCAAGCGAAGCCGGGCAAGGCGCGCCACGCGCGCAACCGTTGGTTCATCGACAGCCATGGCGGGCGCCTAGCAGCGGCTCCAGCCGCCGGCAACGCTGGTAGCCGCAGGCTCAAGATGTGGAGTCGAGGGGGCGGCCCGTCAGCGCGCGCAGCATAGGCCCGAGCTTGGCCCCTCGGCCGCGCAGCCCCTGCCAGAGGGTCTGAGCAAGACCGTAGAGCCACTGCAGGGGCCAGAGCCATGGATAGTGGGTGGCGTAGAACCGGAGCCTCGACCGCAGCATCCAATATTCTGCCCTGGGCGACCGGAGCGCCCGCGACGGCGACGACCCGACAGTTCCGCCATGCCGGTGATAGACGATCGCACCGCGCGCATAGCCGAAACGGAAACGAGTTTTGGCGCGCGTCGCCCAGTCGATTTCCTCAAAGTAGAGAAAGTAGCGCTCGGACATTTCGCCGACAGTCTCGAGAAGTGCCCGCGAGACCGCAAGCGATGCACCGGTGACGAACCCAGTCTCATCGACGATACGTTTTGAATCAACAGGGCTCTGGATAGGCTTGCCATTGTCGATGAGCTGCCCGTTGCCGGAGAAGACCGAGAAGCGCGCGCCGTTCCTCGCCTGGATGATCCGTGGCCGGTCATGATAGCAGACCGTGGTGCCGACCATCCCGATCTTGGGATCGGCAGCGAAGGTTCCAACAAGGGCGTGGACTGCCCCTGGAGCCACGACCGCATCATTGTTCACATACCAGACAATGTCGATGGCAGGATCCGAGAGGAGGTAGCGGGTGCCAAGGTTGTTGCCGCCTGCAAAGCCAAGGTTTTCTGGTGATTCCAAGAGGGTGAGCCGGGGTGCGGAGGCGCCCTTTGGAACCCGCGTGGTGGGACCAGCGCGGACCATTGCGACCGGTTTCCTGACTGGAGGCATGGTGAGCCGGGCAAGGGGGCCTTCTGGGGCGACCCACGGCGCCTCGCCACTGGCCCAGGCGCGCAGCATGGCAAGCGAATCATCGCCAGAGCCATTGTCCACGACGACGATGCGAACTTCCGGTGGCAGCCGGAAAAGGGACTCCAAGCACTCGATGGTAAAGCCTGGCTGGCGATAGTTGACGATGACGATCCCGAGCCGGGCCGGATCACGAATGGCGCGGGGGGCAAGCAGCGGGAGCGGCTGGACCTTGGGCGGAAGTGGCGGGCGCAAGGGAAGCGCGGACTGGTCAGCCATGGCGGCGGCCTATGGCGGCTGGCCGATTGAGGCGCAACCGCCGCCTGGAGCCTTGCGTGGCTGAGCTCAGAGCATGGAGGTGTCAGCCGGCTGGTCGAGGAGGACCTTGCCAGCCAACTCCCACGTGCCGCCCTGTACCATGATGTGCTGCGTCATGGCATGGGCATCGCGGAAGCGGCGCTGGAGCGGGCTTTCAAGATAGAGTGCAGCCCCGCCGCCGAGATCATAGGCGGTGCGCGTGACATCGGCGGCGGTGCGCGTCATGTGGGTGGCAGCCAGGCGAAGCCGCGCTCGCGTCTGCAAGCGGATCCCGCCGCCGAGGGCTTCCTGCCACGCCTGGCTGAGGGCCTGCTGCACGCCCGCGCGTGCTGCCATCCAGGCAGCTTCAGCGCGCGCGAGATCAGCCTGGATGGTGCTTCGCTCAGCCGCCGTGCGCGTGCCAGAGCGGCGGGTCTTGAGTGCAGCTGCAACGGAGTCGAGCGAAGCGCGGGCATTGCCGCAGGCAACTGCAGCGATTCCGAGTGCAAGCAGACCAAAGGGCGGGAAGCGATAGAGGGGGCCGGGCTCATGCGGCGTATCATCGATGAGCGAGACGCTGCGATCGGCAGGAACTTCGACGGCTGCCGCTGCCATGTCGCCCGAGCCCGTGCCCTTGAGGCCGGCGGCATGCCAGGTGTCGATGAGTTCGACCGCATCGCGCGGCATCAGCATCATGCGGTGGCGGGGCCGCCCATCCTCCTGAAGCAAGGGGGTGTTCCCTTCCATGAGGACGGCGCCGCCGACCAGCCAATGGCAGTTGGCCGAGCCCGATGCCCAGGACCAGCGGCCCGAGACCTGCCAGTGGCCGTTCGCTTTCACCGCACGGCCAAGAGGCGCGAAAACGCCGCCCGTGATGACCTCGCTTGGCCCGAGAATAGCCTCGGCGTGGTGGCGCGGCAGATAGGCAGCAATGAGGGCAGTGGTTGCCCCGATCATCAGGCACCAGCCGGCGGAGGCATCGCCTTCGGCAACGGCTTCGAGGGTGGCGAAGATGGCATCTGGCGGAAGCTCGTGGCCATTGAGGCTCTTTGGAATGGCGAGGCGGAACAGGCCGGCGCTGGCGAGCGTTGCAGCAATGTCTGCGGGAAGGCGCCTTGCCTCTTCGATTTCCGCAGCTCGGGCAGCGAGCGCGGGTGCGATGTCACGCGCAGCAGCAAGCGGGTTCGTCACAGCTTCAGCAGCCCGGCGAGATTATTCTTCTGCATGTCTGAGGATCCTCCGACGATCGGCATGCCAAGAAGGTCGCGCACGTGGCGCTCGATTTCGGACCCTTCGGCAAGGGCATAGGCGCCCATGACCTGCTGGCAGGCAAGTGCCACTTCGACGCACGTCTCGGCGATGAAGAGCTTCGCCATCGAAGTCTCGACCGCGCAAGGGCGGCCGCTGTTGGCGAGATGGGCGGCATGGTAGAGCATGTGGCGGCAGGCCTGCAGACGCGTGCGCGCCACCACCAGCTTGTGGCGAATGGCCTGGTGCTGGCTGATCGGCCGGCCAAACTGGACTCGCGTCTTGGCATAGGCTGAGGCTTCGTCGAGCGCGGCCATGGCCATGCCATAGGCAACTGCCGAGATCTCAAGCTTCTCAACATCGAGTGCACGCCCGGCAAGCTGTTCCCAGCCCCGGTTCCACATCGCCTCGCCGCCGACGATGGCCGAGACCGGCAG
>NZ_JBRCLD010000088.1:0-41803 GCF_053487655.1 Thermaurantiacus sp.
GCGAGGAACAGCCCGACAGCAAGGAGGGCGGCAATTGTGCCGATGCGGCGCGCGCGGGCGAGCACCGGGCCGTCCTCGATCTTGATGGAAAGCCAGCCCGCGCCGTGGAGAACCAGCATGGCAACCGAAACAAGGCCGGCAACAAGGGCGAACGGCGAGAAGAGATCAAGGAGGCCCCCCTCATAGACGGAGCGCAGATTGTCATCCAGCCGGAAGGGCACGCCCAGGAGCACATTGCCGACGGCCACGCCGAAGACCAGCGCCGGCACGAAGCCACCGATGAAGAGCGCCCAATCCCACATGCTGCGCCACGCCGGGTCCGCGTTCTTCGAGCGATACTTGAAGCCGACCGGGCGCAGGATGAGCGCCGCCAGCACCACGAACATGGCGAGGTAGAAGCCCGAGAAGCTGATCGCATAGACATGCGGCCAGGCAGCAAAGATGGCGCCGCCGCCGAGGATGAACCAGACCTGGTTGCCCTCCCAAGTCGGGCCGATGGAGTTGATGACAAGGCGCCGCTCAACATCGTCTCGGGCGACGAAGGGGAGAAGGGCCGCCACTCCCATGTCGAACCCGTCGGTCAGCGCAAAGCCGATGAGAAGGACGCCGAGCAGAAGCCACCAGATGACGCGCAGAGTCTCATAGTCAAGCGGGATGGGCATCGATCTTACTCCGCTGGCAGCGGCTGCCACGCCGGTGCATCTTGCCCGGCAACGGCGCGGGGGCGATCAGGAACCGTCCAGCGCGGGTCGGGCTCCGGACCTTTCCGGATGGCAGCGAGCATCAGGCGGACCATGATGACGGCGAGGATCCCGTAGAGGAGGGTGAAGCCGATGATCGTGGTCCACACCTGCGCGAGCGTGATCGAGGAGACGGCGAGGAAGGTCGGCAGCTGGCCTTCCACCACCCAGGGCTGGCGGCCGAGCTCGGCGACGAGCCAGCCGGCCTGCGAGGCAATCCAGGGCAGCGGGATCACGGCAACCGCGAGCTTGAGGAACCAGCGCCGGCCGAAGTCATGGCGGGTCGCGAGGAAGAAGGCGAAGGCGAAGAAGGCGATGAAGAAGAAGCCCGAGCCTGCCATCAGCCGGAAGGTCCAGAAAAGGACCGGCACATTGGGCACGACCGACTGCGCCGCTTTCCGGATGGTCGCCTCGTCGGCGGTGCGCGGGTCGGCAACGAAGCGCTTCAGGAGATAGCCATAGCCGAGATGGGCCTGGTGCTCGGCGAACTGGGCACGCGCTGCCATGTCGGTGCGATCCGCCTTCACCCGCTCGAGCGCATCATAGGCGAGGATGCCCAAACGGATACGAGTCTCCGCCGTTTCCACGAGCTCGGAAATGCCCTTGACTTCGCCCGTCAGGCTGCGGGTTGCGATGATGCCCAGCACATAGGGCACATGGACGCCATAGTGCGTCTTCCGCTCCTCCACATCAGGGATGCCGACGGCGGTGAAGCCAGCAGGGGCCTTCTCGGTGTGCCACATCGCTTCAATTGCCGCGAGCTTCATGCGCTGGTTGTCGGTCAGCACATAGCCGGATTCGTCGCCGAGCACGACGACCGAGAGCGACGAGGCAAGCCCGAAGGCAGCAGCAACGGCAAAGGAGCGGCGGGCAAGCTGGAGATGCCGGCCCTTCAGGAGATACCAGGCCGAAACTCCGAGCACGAAGACCGAGGCCGTCACATAGCCGGCCGAGACGGTGTGGACGAACTTGGCCTGGGCGACCGGGTTCATGAGAACCTCCCAGAAGCTCGTCACTTCCATCCGCATGGTATCGGGGTTGAAGGCCGCGCCGACCGGGTTCTGCATCCAGCCATTGGCAATCAAGATCCACAGCGCCGACAAGTTGGTGCCGAGCGCGACCATGAACGTGACGAACAGGTGGCCGAGCTTCGACAGCCGATCCCAGCCGAAAAACATGAGGCCAACAAAGGTCGCCTCGAGGAAGAAGGCCATCAGGCCCTCGATGGCGAGCGGCGCGCCGAACACATCACCGACGAAATGCGAATAATAGGACCAATTGGTTCCGAACTGGAACTCCATGGTGATGCCCGTCGAGACACCGAGGACGAAATTGATCCCAAACAGCTTGCCCCAGAAGCGGGTGATGTCGCGCCACACGGTGCGGCCCGTCATCACATAGATGCTCTCCATAATGACGAGAATGAAGGAGAGGCCGAGCGTCAATGGCACGAACAGGAAATGATACATCGCTGTCAGCGCGAACTGCAGGCGCGACATCTCGAGGACGGCAAGGTCGATCATTGGACACCCCAACAGGCCCGGAATTTTCCGAGCCATGGCCAGTCTAGCCGCTCGCTCGGGACCTTGCTACCGGGCCGCGCGCATGCCTGCCATTTCCCCTCCTGCAAGGCCCGAGCGCCGCAAGGCCTTATGGCTGCTGCGCAATGCCGCAACATTGCTCTTCCTGGCCGATGCCGCAGCTGCCCTCCCCTTTGCCCTTGGCCTTGCCCTAGCCGTTCAAAATCTCATCTCAGAACAATGGGATGGCATTTTCCTTGGGGCGCTTTTGGTGGCGCTTTCGGGGCCACTTCGGGCCACCGTTCAGGCCAGGGCAGCAGCCGCCGGCGTGGCGCTTGCGAGCAAGACGAAGGCCCGCACCCGCGCCCAGCTTTACCCGCGACTTCTTGCCACAGGCTGGGCGCAAGGCCGGCTGGCAGGCGCGGAAGCGGCAACCGCTGTATCCCAAGTCGAGGCGCTGGAAGGGCTGGAAGCGCGCTATCGCCCCTTGCGGACCACCGCCGCCATCGCGCCCTTGCTGATTGCGGCAGTGGTGGCGTTGGCGAGCCCGGTTGCAGCCCTCATTCTTGTCGCAACGCTGGTGCCCTTTGCGATCGGCATGGCGCTTGCCGGCACGGCGGCGCGGGTTGCAGCCGAACGCCAGCTCGAAAGCCTTTCCATGCTGACCGGCCTCTTCGTCGACCGCGTGCGGGCGCTGCCGGTGATCCTCCATTTCGGTGCGGCACCGCGCCTCGCCACCCAGCTCGAAGCTGCCACCCGCGAAGTCGCCGAGCGGACGCTCTCGACGCTTCGGATCGCCTTTGTCTCGGGCGGGATTATCGAGTTTTTCGCAGCACTGTCCGTTGCCATGGTTGCCGTCTATTGTGGCTTCCAGCTGCTCGGCATCCTGCCCTTCCATGTCCCCGAGACGCTCACGCTGCCCGAGGCTTTCTTTGCGCTCGCACTTGCGGGCGAATTCTATCTCCCCTTCCGCCGGCTGGCAGCGGCCTATCATGACCGCCAGGTCGGTGAGGCGGCCGAAGCGGCGATCGCCGCCCGCCTTGAAGGGCCACCGCCAGTCAAGTTTGCGCCACAGAGGGACTTCGGCGGGCTTGTCGCGCGCAAGCTCGAAGTTGCGCCGGCGCCGGGTGCGCGGGTGGGCCCGGTCGATCTCGAAATCGGCCGGACCGGCCTTGTCGCGCTGACCGGCCCGACGGGTGCTGGCAAGTCGAGCATTCTCTTCGCGCTCGCTGGCCTCTTGCCGCCAGCTGCGGGGGCGCTTGCGCTTGACGGCGGTGACTGGCCCGAGGCCGGTCTTCTCGGCCGCGCTGCCTGGGCCGGGCAGGCCGTCCAGCTGTTTCCGGGAACGCTTGCGTCCAATATCGCCGCTGGCCGCGACGGCGCGACCGAAGGCGAGGTGCGTGCAGCCGCCGAAGCTGCTGGGCTCGGGCCGCTTCTTGCCCGCCGGGGCGGGGATCTCGTTATCGACGCCCGCGGCTCGGGCCTCTCCGGCGGCGAGCGACGGCGCATCGGGCTTGCGCGCGCCCTTCTGACGGATGCGCCTGTGCTGCTGCTCGACGAGCCCACCGCCGACCTCGACCGCGACGCCGCCACCGCCGTCATCACCCGGCTCCGCGCCGAAGCCCAGCAGCGCGCCGTCATTGTTGCAACGCATGATCCGCATCTCATCGCAGCAGCCGAACAGGTGGTGGCGCTCGGATGAGACGCCTTCGGGACCAGAATGGCGAGGTGGAAGAGCGTCTTGCCGCCCGCGCCCGCGAACAGCGCGCCGCCATGCGGCTTGCCATTCTTGCAGCTGTAACGGGTGCGCTTTCCGCCGTCGGGCTGGCTGGGCTCTCGGGCTGGTTCCTCGCTGGTGCAGGCCTTGCGGCCGCAGCAGGGGCAGCGCTCGCCTTCAATTATCTGCTCCCAAGCGCGCTCATCCGCCAGGCCGCCATCTTCCGCACGGGTGCCCGCTATTTCGAGCGGCTGTTCGCCCACCGCGCCGCCTTGTTCGCGCTTGCCGGCCTGCGCGCGGACCTGTTCCGCCTGCTCGCAGCACAGCCGGCCGCGCAGGCGCTCGCGCTTTCGGGCGGAGAGGCCGCGAGCCGCCTGGTTGAAGATGTGGACGCAATCGAGAACCGGCTCGTCCGGGCACCGTCGGCGCCAGCCGGTGTGGCGGCAGGCGTGCTCGCAGTGGTGGTGGCCTGGCTTGCTGCACCGCGCGCCGGAGTTGGTGTTGCTGCGCTCCTTCTTGCGCTTGTGCCGCTTTCCAATGCGCTGCGCACCCGCTTCCTTGAGCCTGCTGCGGAAGACACGCAGGCAGCACTGGGGGCACTCAAGGCGGCAGTCGTCTCGGCAATCGACGCTGCAGCCGAGATCCGGCTGATGGGCCTTGAGACGAAGACGGCTGCCCTGCTCGCAGACGAGGCAGCGCGGCTCGATGCCGCGCGCTCGCGCTATGTCCGCGCCGAAGCGGGGATTGCGGCTCTTGTCACACTGTTCGCCGGGCTCGCGGCCGGGATGGTGCTGCTCCTGGCAGCTGGTGCCCCGGTTGCGCTGGTGGTGGCGGCGGCGCTTGCTGCGCAGGCGGCAGTCGAAGCGCAGGGCGGGCTGGTGCGCACTGCCATCGAACGCGCCCGGGTGGCCGCCGGCCTCGCCCGGCTGGAGGCGACCGCCGGGCCCAAGCCTTCTCCTCCTGCTGCCATCGCCACGCTGGCTCCCGGCCCGCTCTGGATCCGGGTCGCCGGGCAGGAGGTCGAAGTCGAGGCCGGCGGACGGCTGCTGGTCGCAGGCCCAAGCGGCAGTGGCAAGACCCGCCTTCTCCTCGCGCTGGCCGGCCTCGGCCCGGCCAACAGTGCCGAGGCAACGTTGGGCGGCGTGCCGCTTGCCCGCCTTTCGGAAATGGATCGCAGGCGCCTGTTCGCGCTCGCGCCGCAAGCGCCGATGCTGATGGCGGGCACCATTGCCGAGAATCTCGCGCTCGCGCGGCCCGGTGTGACCGAGGCGGAGATGTGGGAGGCGCTCGAGATCGCCGGGCTTGCAGACGTGGTGCGCGCCCGGCCCGGAGGCCTCGGGGCACTGCTCGGTGATGGCGGGCGCGGACTTTCAGGTGGCGAGGCCAAGCGGCTCGCGCTTGCTCGCGCGCTCCTTGCCCGGCGGCCGTGGCTCCTCCTCGACGAGCCGACCGAGGGCCTCGATGCCGAGACCGAGGCCGAGGTCGTCGCGCGGCTCGACACCTGGCTTGGCAGCACGGAAACCGGCCTCGTGCTGGTCTCGCACCGGCCAGCGCCGCGCGCGCTGGTCAGGGGTTCCGTGCTGCATCTGGCGCCTGGCCTGCTTGCGCTGCGGCAGGAGAAAAGCCTCCCGCTGCAACAGCGCAGCTGCCCGGGCCCGGTCACGGCCAGTCAGGCATGATCCGGCGCATAAAGGCATCGAACATCGGGACCGTGAAGGCCGTGTCGCCGTGTGCTGGGGAGAAGAGCATCCCCTTCCTGATGAGCGCGTTCCGGATGGGCGCAAGCTGGGTGACTTGCTTGCCCATGGCGTCTGCAATGTCGCCGGAGCGGTGCGGCCCCGGCCCGAGCGCGGCCATGGCGCGCATATAGCGCTTCTCGGTCGGGGTGAGGCGGTCGAAGCGGACGCGGAAGAAGCTCGAATCCAGTTCGGCAAGCGCCATCACGCCGGCATTCTCGACATCCTGGAGGGTGATGGTCTCATCAAACGCGATGTCCCAGCTGTGCTTGCCCCACTCCTGCAGGAAATAGGGATAGCCCTCGGTTGCAGCGATGATGGCAGCAACCGCCTGGGGCTCGATCTCAGCCCCCTCGCGCTCGATGGGAAGGGTGATGGCGACCCGCGCTGCACCGGAATCAAGCGCGCCCACTGGCACATATTCAAATAATCGCTCGGAATAGGACTTGGCCCGGCCCATGCGGGAAAGGAGCTGAGGAAGGCCTGCTGCCACCATTGTGACTGGCAGCCGCTCCTGGGCGACGGCGTGCAAGGCTGAAATGAGGGCGGAAAGCTGCTCCTCCTCGACATACTGGACCTCATCGATGACGAGCACAACGGCCGTTCCGCGCTCGCGCGCGGCCTCGCCGACGGCAATCAGAAGCGCGGCCAAATCGGCTTCAAGATCGCCCGAGTCGGCGATGCCCATGAGCGGCTCGAAATCGAGGCTGACTTCGATATCGGCATAGCGCAGCTTGAGCTTGGCAAAGCTTGCAAGGGCAGCGAGCGCGCGCTTGGCACCCGATTTTGCCGCCTCCAGCCGATCAAGCTTCAGGAGCGCTGTACGCAAGGGGGCAGCAAGAAGGGCGGGGAGCGAACGGTTCTCCGGCGCCTCAATCCGCACTGGCACCAGCCCGCGCGCCTCGGCATCGGCGCGGATCTTGCCCAAGAGCACCGTCTTTCCGACGCCGCGAAGACCATAGAGGATGAGGCTTCGGGCCGGGCGGCCGGCGGCAATGCGGTCGAGCGCGATCTCGGCCCTCTCGATGAGCTCGTCCCGGCCGGCAAGCTCGGGAGGCTGGGTCCCGGCGCCGGGGGCAAAGGGGTTGCGGCGCGGATCCATGCCCGAGTCTTATCTTCAAGCGATAAACCTTGTAAGTCCCTTATGAGGGGCAGGCGAGGCTGTCCTAGCGTGCTGGTCGCAGCCGCAAGAGCTTTCCTTCCGTATCGTCGGTCAGGACATAGACGAAGCCGTCGGGGCCGACGCGGACGTCGCGCACGCGCGCGCCCACCTCGATTCGGGTCTCCCGCTGTGGCTGGCCATCGCGACCGAGGCGGATGATGCGCACATCCTGGCTCATGAGCCCGCCAGCGAGGAGGGCGCCGTCGAGCCCGGGCATGGCCGTGCCACGGTAGACGGCAAGGCCTGAGGCAGCAATCGAGGGAGTCCAGACCGAGAGGGGATCAACCATGCCGGGGCGCGTGCGTTCCGAAGTGATGGACTTTCCGGAATATTCGATGCTGTACGTCACAAGCGGCCAGCCGTAGTTGCTGCCGGCCAAAAGGCGATTGAGCTCGTCCCCCCCTTGGGCGCCATGTTCGGTGGCATAGATGGCGCCCGTCTTCGGGTCGCGTGCGAGGCCCTGGATGTTGCGGTGGCCGATGGTCCAGACATGCGGGTCCCAGCCAGGAGCGCTTGTGCCCGGGTTGCCTGCAGCCGGCTTTCCATCGGCTGTCAGGCGCAGAGTCTTGCCAAACCAAGTGCGTGGGTTCTGCGCTTGGTTGCGGATGTTGGCGCCGGCGAGCTTCACATTGGGGTTGCCGCCATCGCCGACGCTCATGAGGAGCGAGCCATCGGGCAGGAAGAGGAGACGCGAGCCGAAATGGGCGCCGCCACTCTTGGCCACCGGGTTGCGGGCGATCTCGGTCACGCGCAAGAGCGCATTGCCAGCAAGCCGCGCCCGCGAGAGCGCGATCATGTTCGCCTGCTCGGTACCGACCGAATGGGTGAAGTAGAGGGTGCCGCTGGTCGCGAAATCGGGGGCAAGCGCGACATCGAGAAGGCCACCCTGCCCGAAGGCCGCAACAGAGGGCACGCCCCGGACTGGGGCCGAGATCCGCCCATCCCGGCCCACGAACCGGAGCCGGCCTGGCCGCTCGGAGACCAGCATGCGGCCATCGGGCAGGAAGGCGAGCGCCCAGGGGTGTTCGAGGCCGCTTGCCACTGTCTCCACGCGGATGCCGGGCTCGGCTGGCACCTCAAATGGCACAATGGGCGGCCCTGCCAGCGCAGGCCAAGCAAGGAGGGAAAGGCTGGCAAGCAGGCAGCGCATCTTGTATCCAGGTGGCATGCCCGGCGGCATAGGTGGGCACGGGGTCTTGGTCCAGCCGCTCGGGGCCAGCCGCCTGCGGGAGAGGGTGGAATGCGGCTCGACAACCAGCGCGAAAGTGGCAACATCGAGAACCGCCGCAGCGAGCGTGGCTTCGGCCGTGGCAGCGGCCTCGGCTTTGGCGGTGGGGGGAGCAGCGGCATGGGCGGGCTCCTTGGCGCCTTCCTGCCCCTCATTCTCTCCAAGTTCGGAGTCGGCGGCCTCCTTGTTGCCGGCGCCCTCTTCTTGGCGTTCAACTTCTTTGGCCAGGGTGGCGGCATGGGGCTTGCTCCGCGGCAGAGCACACCCTTGGGCCAGGCTCCCGCGCCTGCAGCCAAGAATGTGCAGCCTGCTGACCAGTTCGTCGCCAAGGTGCTGGCGACAACTGAAGACACTTGGGGCAAGATCTTTGCCGAGCGCGGAGCGCGCTATCCCCAGCCCACGCTCGTCTTGTTCGAGGGCGGCGTGCGCTCGGCCTGTGGTGGTGCCTCCTCCGCTTCGGGGCCCTTCTACTGCCCTGCGGACCAGAAGGTCTATCTCGACACGGCCTTCTTCGACCAGCTCGCCCGCCAGTTTGGCGCACCTGGCGATTTCGCCGCCGCCTATGTGATCGCCCATGAAGTCGGCCACCATGTCCAGACTGTTACGGGCATTTCCGAGCAGGTTGCCCGTGCCCAGAGCCGCGCCAGCAAGGTCGAGGCAAACCAATTGCAGGTCCGGATGGAGTTGCAGGCCGATTGCTATGCCGGAGTGTGGGCGTCGCACAACCGCGACATCCTGGATGAGGGCGATTTTGCTGAAGGCGTGCGGGCAGCCCAGTCGATCGGCGACGACACGCTGATGACCGCAGCGGGCCGCCGGGTCGTGCCCGATGCCTTCACCCACGGCACTTCCGAGCAACGGGTGCGCTGGCTGACCAGGGGCTTCAAGGCCGGCAACCCGGATGCCTGTGACACCTTCTCTGTCCCCTACGGCCAGCTCTGATGCTGAAACCCGAAGTCCGCTCCGGCTTTCGCCCCAACGACCCCGCACGCGCGCTCGGGCTGCGTCCAGCAATCCCTCATGCGGACGAAGCCCAGATCCGGGAGCTTGCGCGGCTCAAGGCCCGGCTCGCCAAGCGGGACTGGCTGCTTGGCATCCGCGCCCGCCTGGAGCGCGAACTCTGGCACGAGGTGCCGCGGGTGCGGGGCATGGCGCCCCAGACCTTCTTCCGGGAGCACTGGTGCACGCTTCGGCCGGTCATCCTTGAAGGCCTTGTTGACCATTGGCCGGCGATGACGCGCTGGAGCCTCGACCATTTCCGGTCGCTCGGCAATCCGGAAGTCGAAGTCCAGTCCGGGCGCGAGAGCGACCCCGAGTTCGAGAGCAATTCCCCTGCCCACAAGACGCGGATGCGCTGGCATGCTCTGCTCGACCGGCTGGCCGCCGACCCGACCACGAACGATTTCTATATGACGGCCAACAACGGCACGGTAAACCGGACGGCACTCGCAGCGCTGTGGGAGGAGATCGGGCCCATCCCCGGCTATCTTGCGAAGAACCGCATGGGCGACGGGTTCTTCTGGATGGGCCCCAGGGGCACCATCACGCCCTGGCACCATGACTTGACGCAGAATTTCCTGCTCCAGATCCGCGGCAGGAAACGCGTGACTCTCGCTGCACCGGAGGAAACGCCCCGGATGCAGAACCACCTCCACTGCTTCAGCCGCTTCGGCACGCGCACTGATTTTGTCGACGAGCCCGATGCACCCCACACCCTCGTATGCGAGATCGGCCCGGGCGATATGCTGTTCCTGCCGGTCGGCTGGTGGCACCATGTCGAGGCCCTCTCGATGACGATCGGGATGAGCTTTACCAACTTCGTCTGGCCCAATGACTTCGAGAAGACGCTCGCCGCGCGCGACCGGCTCTGAGGGGAGGTGTATCGCCGACGCTTTCTGGCACTCTCTGCGCGGGAGCCTGCGAGGGGCAGTCTCCGCAACGGAACGAGACATTGCCCATGACGCTCGCGCGCACGCTCCTGGTGTCTGCCGCGCTTGCCGCGACAGCGGCGCCCACTTCGGCTACAACCTATGTCTTCACCCTCTCCGGCGGCCCGACCGGCTCGTGGAAGCTGCCGGCGAGCCCGGTGCCTGATGTCGTGTTCCTCATTGGCTTCCGCCTCAATTCTGTAAGCGGCACGCTCAGGGGCGCGCCCTTCACTGACCGCATGCAATTCTACGAAGCTTCCGAGGGGGGTGGCGTCTGCATCGGCGTCTTCTGCACCCTTCTCGATCTCTATAGGCCGCAGCTCTACTCTGGCACGCCGGCCGCACCCACCTTCCTTCGCGGCAGCTTCGGACTGAACGACCCCTTCGGCACGCCGGCGGCGCGGCTCACCATCGCGCCCATCCCCGAGCCGGCGAGCTGGGCAATGCTGATCGCAGGCTTTGGCCTTGTGGGATCGGCGCTCCGGCGGCGGGCGCCGGTTCCGGCCTAAGGCCCCAGGGATGCGGGGCAAGGGGAGGTCAGTGGACCTCCTCGCCCCCTGAGACGTTCCACGCCTCGCCGGTTACATAGGCCGCATCGTCCGAGGCAAGGAAGGCGCACAGGGCTGCCGTGTCCTCCGGCAAACCCGGCCGGCCGAGCGGATTTTTCGCCTTCATGTTGGCGAGATAGGCCTCAACGCTGTCAAAGCCGAGAAGCGCGGCGAAATAGGCATTCTGCTTCGCCCCCAGCCCGGTCGTCACATGGTTGGGGCAGACGGCGTTGACGGTGATCGCGTGGCGGCCGAGCTCGACTGCCATCGAGCGCACAAGACCCACCATCCCGTGCTTCGAGGCGCAATAGGGCGCCATGTGCGGAAAGCCCGATTTCGCCGCCTGCGAGGCGATCATCAGGATCCGCCCGCCGCCGCCGCGCGCGACCATGTGTTGGGCGGCATGTTTGGCGGCAAGGAAGGCGCCTTTCAGGTTGACGTCGAGCACCGCGTCCCAGTCGGCTTCCTCCGTTTCAAGAAAGGGCTTCATGAGATAGCCGATCCCGGCGTTCGCCACCATCACGTCGAGCCGGCCGAAGGCGCCGACAGCCGCCTCCACCAGCGCCCGGCAGTCCGCCTCCACCCGCACGTCGCATGGAAAAGCCATGGCCTTCGTCCCCATGGCGCGCAGCCCTTCTGCCACCCGTTCCATCTCGGCGGTGGTCCCGATGTCGCCTTCGCCCATCCGCTCCCTGGGCGTGCCGAGATCGGAGACGACACAGGCCGCGCCTTCCGCGGCAAAGCGGCGGAGGATCGCCGCCCCCAGCCCCCCGGCCCGGCCCGAGCCGGTCACTGCTACCACGCGTCCCTCGAACCGGCGCATCAGAGATCCTCGGTCAGAAGGAACAGCGGATTGTCGGCGAAGGCCTGGAACTCGGCCGCCATCTTCTGGACACTCTCAGAACCGACATCCGCGAGGAACGAGTCCAGCTCCGCTATGTCGATGGTCTCGGCATAGGCATAGGGCGAAGGCGCATCCGAGCCGAGGAGCCCGGTGACGCGATGGACGCGGAAATCCGTGACTGAGCCGAGCGCACGAACGCCAGGCACGTCGGTGGTGCGCGCCCAGGTTTCATAGGCGCTTGGGTCAACACCAGGCTTCAGGTTGA
This sequence comes from Thermaurantiacus sp., assembly GCF_053487655.1. Classification (NCBI taxonomy): domain Bacteria; kingdom Pseudomonadati; phylum Pseudomonadota; class Alphaproteobacteria; order Sphingomonadales; family Sphingosinicellaceae; genus Thermaurantiacus; species Thermaurantiacus sp. The sequence goes on from NZ_JBRCLD010000088.1 coordinate 11,689, forward strand.
ACAGGACCAATATGCGCATGGGGGTTCCTCTCAGGCGAAATCCATGGGCCAGCGATGGGCGTTGAGCGCGCGCTCCAGCGCCTCACCGAGTGCGAGCAAGGTCGAATCCTCACCAGCCCGGCCGACGAGCTGGACTCCGACTGGGAGCCCGTCTGCAGTCCAGCCAGCGGGAATGGCGAGCGCGGGCAGGCCAGCGATATTGGCAAGCGCCGTGAAATCGGCCTGGCTCACGGGTGCCTCGGCAGAAAGCGGGAAGGCTGGCTGCGGAGTCGTCGGCAACAGGATTGCATCATCCACCTGGAGGACCGCCCGCAGCTCCGCCCCTGCTGCATCGAGCGCCTTTGCGCCCTCCGCGAGGGCAGGGTCGGCAAAGGCGCGGCCGAAGGCAAGGCTGGCGCGAAACGCTTCCGAAAAGCCTGCCGGATCCTCTGCCATCGCATGGCCGAAGCGTGCGTCTGCCTCGCGTGCGGCCTCGACGAAGCCGGCCAGCCGCACCCGATGATGATCGATTGCAGCCAGCCGCTCTGTGACTTCGATGCCAAGCCCTTCGAGGAGATCGCGGGCAAGCCGATAGGCATCCTCGACTGCAGCGTGCATGGGAACGCTCGCAACCGAGGAAAGCGTTGCAACCCGCCGGACTGGCCGCTTGTTGCCAGGGGGCGCAAGCGCTGCCATCACCGCGCCCGCGTCCGCGACCGAGCGCGCCAAGGGGCCGATCGTGTCCCAGCGCGCCACCAGCAGCAGCAGGCCTTCATCGGGCACGAGCCCGTTGGTCGGCTTCAGGCCCACGACTCCGCAATAGGCCGCCGGAATGCGGATGGAGCCCAGCGTGTCCGTGCCAAGTGCCGCTGCACACAGGCCAGCTGCCACTGCTGCGCCCGACCCGCCTGATGAGCCCCCAGGGGTGAAGCCATGGCGGTGGGGATTGTGGGTGGCACCGAAATGCGGGTTGGCCGTCGTCGCTCCCAGCGCACCCTCGTGCAGGTTGAGGGTGCCGAGAATGACCGCGCCGGCCGCGCGCAACCGCGCCACGACCTCGGCGTCGCGCTCGGCAACCCGGTTCCGGAAGGCGCCAAAGCCGCCGTGGCAGGCAAGGCCTTGGACTGCGATATTCCCCTTGACTGCGATTGGCACGCCTTCGAGCAGCCGGGCTTGCCCTGCCGCAAGGCGAGCTGCGCTCGCCCTCGCAGCAGCACGCGCGCCGGCCTCGTCGACTGCCGTGAAGGCGTTGAGTGCAGGATCGAAGCGGGCGATCCGGTCGAGATAATGGTCGGTTGCGTCTACGACCGAGACATGACCGGATGCGAACGCGGCCCCGAGCGCGACGACGCCGAGCTGATGGATCGCCGCGCTCACGCCCGGCGCTCGTCGATGAGCCGGAGCGCCTTCTGGCGGACATCGATTTGCGTCATTGGCGCGGTTTCGCCCGGCGCGACCAGCTTGACTTCCACCTCGACCCCGAGCCCCTGTTTGAGGAGCGCAGCATAGGGCTTCGAGTCTGCTGCGGCCGCATTGCGATGCTCGAGGATGACCGTCATCCGGTCCTGGCCGCCGGCGCGCGCAAGGCGGCAGACATATTCCCCAGTCAGCTCTGGCCGGTTTTCGATGATTGCCCCGATAGCATGGGGAAAGACATTGATGCCCTTGAGCTTCACCATGTTGTCGGAGCGGCCGAGAAAGCCTTCGATGCGATCGAACACCATGCCGGTTGCGTTTCTGTCGGTGCGGAAGGCTGAGACATCATGAGTATTGAATCGGATGACGGGGGCCACGTCCCGCTTGTAGAGGCAGGTGACCACCATGTCGCCCTTCTGGCCGCGTGGCAGGGGGGCCCCCGTCTCGACATCGCAGATCTCGACCAGCTGGGCATCCTCCCAGACGTAGAGGCCATCGCGATCAGGACCTTCGCCGGCGATGCTGCCGGTATCGCCCACGCCATACCAGTCATAGGCCTTCGCACCCCCCCAAGCGGCCTCGGTTGCAGCGCGGTCCTCGGTGCCGAGATGGCCGATGATCATCCGGACCGGAATGTCCCGCCCTGGCGCGAGCCCCGCTTCGCGCGCCACCTCGGCGAGCTTTCGCACATAGTCCACAAAACCAACGAGCACGGTTGCGCCAAAGTCCGCCATCAGCTGGACCTGGGTTGCCGAGCGAGTCTCAATACCTGTGCCGGCGGAGAGGAACAGTGCCTCAGTGAAACGGGTATAGGCTTCGCGGATATAGTGGCCGCCGTTGATCATGCCGTGGCCGTAGACCGAGTGGACCACATCGTCAGAGCGCAAGCCCTGCCAGAGCGCCATGCGGGCGACGAGCAGGTTCCCCACTTCGCGCCCCCAGGGACCGAACAGCAGCACTTGCGGTTTGCCGGTGGTGCCCGAGGTGGTGTGGAGCACGACCGGCCCGCCGCTGCGGCCATGGAAATCGCCGAGCGGCGGGTGGGCAGCAATCGAGGCCATGAGGTCCGACTTGTCGAAGCTGGGAAGTTTCGGGAGATCATCGAGGCTCTGGATATCGCCGGGCTCGATGCCCTTTGAACCCCAGAGCCGGCGGTAGAAGGGCACCTCCCAGCCGCGCGCCATGAGTTTTTGGAAATCTGCCTCCTGGCGCGCGCGCAGCTCGTCGCGCGACATTTTCGTATAGCGGGCCGTGAAGGCCTCACCGATGGGATAGGCCTCAAAAAGGGCGCGGGAGTCGATGTGGTCGTACCAGCTGCTCATGGGCTTAATCGGGGAAGAAGGTCAGACAAGGGGTCATGGTCGGGCGGCATGCCGCCGAGCTCGAGCGCGAAGGCAAGTTTTGCGGCAAGCTGGGCAGGCGACATGGGGGCCTCTGGGCTGCCGAGAACAGCAGCAAGCGCCATCTCCTTGCGCTGGCCGCCAGCGAGCTCGACCACCACCCGCTGCGGCGTGAGCGCATTGGGATCCGGGTTGCCATCGTCTGCAAGTTGCAGGCGAGCACCAAGCGCCATCAGCTCCGGATCAGCGAAGGTGGCAGGCGTGAAGGCCCGTGGGTCGATACGACCGTCCCGCAGAATCAGCGCAGTAAGCAATGGCAGGCACAGCCGCGCCCGCGCTGGCGCCATGTCCGCTTCCCACGGCCGGCCGACGAGCCGCAGTACCAGCGGCGGCACCCGCGCTTCGATCGCGAGGATCTCTGCGCCCGGATGGGCGGCCTGCACCCGGGCGATCGCATCGAGCACGCCGTGGCTCGCCCGCCCGCATGGCCAGGGCTTGATGCTGACCTCAGCAAGGAGGCTTCCCAGCCGGCCAAGATGCGCGGCAAGCGCGCCCCTGTCGAACAGAGGGAAATAGCCAAAGGGCCCGTCGAGCGCACCCGCCGGCCCGGAGAGGCCAGCAGCCGCAAGATCGGCTGCAAGCACGCCGGCGCGCGCTGCAAACCCCACTTGCAGGGGAAGTGCAATCGAGCCTTCCAGATGCGCCTGCATGGTGCCACACGCCTGGGCAACGCCGAGTGCCAAGGCATGGGCCATCCGGTCCGGCCCGAGCCCCAGCAGCCGCCCGGCTGCTGCCGCCGCACCGACCGCGCCCGCGGTTGCCGGGCGGAAGAAGCTGAGCGGGCTTGTTGCTGCGACACCAAGCAAGCAGGCGACTTCAACGCCCGCGGCTATGGCGTCGAGCACAGCTTCCGGGTTGGTCAGCGCTTGCCGGTGGGCAATCGTGCGCGCAGCGGCTGTGACTGCTGAGAGGGCATGCACCACTGCCCCCTCGTGCACGGCATCCCATTCGAGGCAGTGGATGGCAAACCCGTCTTCCATGGCTGCGCCGCCCGCCTGTGCCACTTGGCGGGCTGCTGGTGTCGCAAGCCCCGCGAGCCGGACGGCAAGCGTATCGCGGATGAGCCGTTCGGCTGCTGCCCGCGCGGCGCCTTCGGGCCGGTGGCGGCAGACGAACGCGGCAATGGCTGCAAGAGCCGTCATTGGAGCCACTGGCCGAGGAGATCGAGCAGCGGGGCGATCGGCGCTCCATCCTCGGCCGCACAGCATTGCAACGCTGCCTCCGCTGCGTCTCGCCCAAGGCCGCCCCACTGGGCAAGTGCGCGGAGCTTGGCCTCGACATCCGCAACGCCAAGCGGCCGCTCCGGATCGCCCCAAGCATCGGCCACTTCAGAAACCGCCCCGCCGGCAGAAACCCGCGCGCCATAGTGCGCTGGATAGGCCGAAGCGAACGGCTCGGCCACAGTGCAGGAAACCCGCGCCCGCACAGCTGCAAGCGCTAGGTCTGAAAGGGCTTCGAGCTCGAAATCGGCAAGACAGGGCCGGCCGCGCACGGCAACGACAGCGACCGCATGCTGCAGCGAGAATCTGGCCTCACCCGGCGTCAGGGGTTGGGGCCGGTCACAGAAGGCAAGTGCATCGCCATAGGTCTCAACGAGGATGGGCCCTGCGGCAAGCACAGCCGGCGGCAGGGCAAGTGCGGCATCGATTGCGGGATGGGCATGGCGGCAGGCCGGCCAGGGCTTCAGTGAAAGCGCGAACAGCCGCCAGCCTTCCGCCAGCGCCAGCGGGCGCGGCGAGCGCGTCATTGCCGCCCAGAGCCCCTGCGGCCCCTCGAGGATGGCGCGCGGAGCGCGGAAACCCTTGCTGGCGAGGCGCGCGTGCCACAGCCCGGCACGCGCCGCGTGTGCGACATGGATGGCCTTGGTGTGGACTCCGGGCTCATGCCGCAGCTGCCAGAGCCCGCCGGCGAGCGACACCGCATGGCCAATGGCGTCAGCCACCTGCTCCTGGTCGAGCCCGAAGACGCGTGCGGCTGCGACAGCTGCACCGGCCGTCCCCGCCGTCGAGGTTGGATGCCAGAAAGCGTAGTGATGGTCATCAAGGGTCCGGCCGAGCCCGACCATCGCTTCCACGCCCGCGACAAACCCGTCCAGCAACACCCCCATCGGCGCCTCGATGGCGCGTGCGGCTGCAAGTGCTGCAGGCCACAGCACTGGCCCCGGGTGAAGCCGCCCCATTCGGTCGACATCGTCCATCTCGAGCAGATTGCCAAGAAGCGCTGCCCGCATGATCGGATCTGGCTCTGCAGCGCGCGCCATTGCGGCCACTTCGCTCTCCCGCGCTCCGGCGACACAAGCAAGCCAGTCGAGAAGATGCAGCCGGGCCCGGGCCCGGGCGTCTGCGCCCACTGGTCGCAGGCTGGCAGTCGCGAGCACTTCCGAGGCGGTCGCGAGTTGTCCGGACATCTGCTTGCCCTAGTGGCAGCGGACGGGCTAGGGCAAGCCATGTCGGAACGTGCCCAGCCCCGCTATGCTGCACTTGCGGATGCGCTGCGTGCCGACATCCGTGCTGCCCGGATGCGGCCGGGTGACCCGCTGCCGACCGAGGCGCAGCTGACGGCCCGCTTCGGCGTTTCGCGCTTTACCGTGCGCGAGGCGCTGCGCACGCTGGCAAGCGAAGGGCTCATTGTGCGCAAGCGCGGCTCGGGCACGGTTGTGGCAGCAACGCGGCCGGCGCTCCGCCAGGCGCTTTCGGATACGCAGGCGCTGCTCCAATATGCGCAAGCCTCGAGCTTCTGTATCGCGCCTGCCGTCCTTACGAGGCTGCGCCCGGCGCAGGCAGCGATGTTGCAGCGGCCAGCAGGCGAGCCCTGGCTGCATATCCGCGGGATCCGCGTGATGGACGGGGCTGCCGAGCCCGTTGCCGTGACCGATGCGTTCCTGCATCCCCGGTTTCAATCCGTTGCGGCTGCGCTCACCTCAGGACATGAAGCGCTGTTCGCCCAGCTCGAACGGCTTGCCGGTTTGCGGATCGGCCGCGTGACGCAGGAGATCCAGGCCGTCAATGCAACGGCTGCCGAAGCCCGTGTGCTCGCGATTCCCAAAGGCGCAGCCTGTCTCAGGATTATCCGCCATTATTTCGACCAGGCGTCTGATCTCGTCGAAATGTCATGCTCGGTTCACCCGGGAACGCGTTTCAGCTACATGGTCGAGACCTCGAGCTGAAGGATGGACACATGGACCGGTTTCTGGTGGCGGGCATCGCACTCGCCGCGTTTGCCGCCGCTGCGCTCGCGCAGGAGGGCACCTACCGGACTCGCACGGTCCTCGTCTACGGGGATGACCCCTGCCCCAAGTCCGAAAATCCTGACGAGATCATCGTCTGTGCCCGTCGCCCGGAGGAAGAGCGCTACCGGATCCCGCGCGAACTGCGCGAGGCCGAGCGCGCCTCGACCATCGCGCGGGAGGACCAGGTCGGGGCCAACCGCGCCCAGCTTGCAAGCGGCCGCGATGCTGCAACTGGCACAGGCAGCTGCTCGGCCGTAGGCCCGGGTGGTGTCACGGGCTGCACGCAAGGGATCGACCTCGTCGGCGCTGCCCGCACCATCCGCGACGCTGCCCGCACGGCAACCGAGCCGACCGACGACTGATATCTGCGCTCGATGACCCGTCGTCATCGAGCCTTCGGCCTGACGGCCGGCGCGCGGTCGCGCTTGCGCGCCCGGTGACCGGTTCCGGTCGCCGGGACGCGGTAACAGGCGGCCCGCCTTTCCCGGCAGCACGCGCGGGTCAATAGTCCCGGCTGTAGCGCAGGTTGACGCTGGCGTTCCCTAATGTTGTCACCTGCGCCAAGAGGCCCAACACCCTGTTGATGGCGAACTCGAGCGTGGTCAAGGCATTGCCGCTGGTATCAGTTGCGACTTCCACATAGAGGTTGCGGCCGATCCGCTCGCCGAATGCAATGGCCGTGCCAAGCCCGGTTGCTGTGTCACTGCCCTGGAGGCGGATGCGGTCAATCCCTGAAGCGCGCTGCAGCTGACCGACGGGATCGAACCCGCCGCTCCCCCCGCGCAGCGCCGCAAGCGCAGTCGCAAGCTGCACGGCCTCGGTCACAGAAAGATCAGCAACGGAAGTGCCGAATAGCAGGCGCGCGAGCACCTCGTCCTCAGGCAGCGGGGGTGAGGAGGTGAAGCCGATCTCTGGCCGCCGTGCCGTACCGCTGATCCGGACTCCGGCCTCGAACCCCTCTGCGCGCGATTTCGCTTGGATATCGAGGGTGGAGTCAAGCGGAGCGCCAGTAAAGCCAATCCGGCCCCGGCCGATCTCGAACGTGCGCCCAGCGAAATCATAGCTGCCGCGCGCCAGCACGGCCTCGCCCGAGAGGCGGGGATTGCGAGCATCGCCTCCGATCCGGACCCTTGAACCCCAGAAGCTCTCGAGACCAAGCCCATCGACCTTCACGCTGTCACGCGCGAGGACCTCGACATCGAAGCGCACGAGCGACCCCGCTTCACGCGCCAGTGCAGGTGCTGCGCTCTCGCTCTTGCGGCGCACCGGCACATTCGCTGCTGCTGTCGCCTGGGTCTGGCCCAGCCGGAACCGCCCCTGCGTGACTTCAAGCACTCCGGAAAGCGTGGACCGCGCAAGCGTGCCCTTGAGCGCAAGCGGCCCTGAGGCGATGATCCGGATTGTCGGGCTGTCCGCCAGCAACGCCTTCTCGAGCCTGAAGGCAAGGTCGAGTTGACCGCCGCCTTCTGCTTCCAGCCGGATGCTGCCCTGCCCGCGGATGTTGCCGCCATTGGCATCGGCGCTGATGCGCGAGATGACAAGCCGCGACCCTTCGAACGTGCCTTCGATGTCGAGGTTGGTGAGCCGTGTGCCAAAGCCCAGGTTGCGATAGGCAAGGCCCTTCCCGCGCACACCGCCCTCGATGCGGGGGGCGGCAACGGTTCCTGTGACATCAAGCGCAAGCCCGACAGGTCCGCTCAGCTCCTGGTCGGGAATGTCGAGGAAGGACCACACGGTCTCGGCAGGGCCGGCATAGCGCAGCCCGCCGCTGATCGCGCCCGCAAGCAGCCGGTCGGCAAAGCTCTTGCCACCGCCAGGCACCAGCCGCAGCAGCAACCGGCCAGAGGAGCCGCGACTGCCAGTCAGACGGGCACCGGCAACGAGGCCTTCCCTCGTGCTGCTTGCCTCGAGATCGACATCGATCCGCGGCACATCGCTGACGGCAGATGGCCGGGAGAAGCCGCGCAGCCGCAGCTGCACGCGCCCTGCCGGCCAGGTCTCGCCCGGGCCAAGCGCAAGATCGACATAGCCATCCACCCGGCCGCGCACAGCAAGGCGCGAATCGGCAAGCCGCGTGGCATCAAGGTCCACACCGTCAACAGCAACGCGAAGCCGCCCGCCTGCCCCGAATTGGCCGGCGAGATCAATGCTGCCCGTCGGCAGCGCCAGGCGGGCCCGGACCAGCTCCCACCCCTTGGGCAGGCGACGGATGCGGGCTGGCTCCAAAAGCCGGAACGGCAGCGCGCCATAGCGACCGTCAAGCCCGACGAGGAGGCCCAGTGAATCCTGACGGATTGTGGCTTGACCGCGCAGCATCCGCCCCCGCCACAGTCCGGAGCCGGAAACGCGCCCCTCGCCGCCGGCCTCGCTTGCCACACCTTGGGCGGAGAATTCGCTGAGCCTGAGGCCAGCGCGCACGAGATTGCGGGCTGCAATCGTGCCCGAAAGCCGGGGGCCATCGGCCGTCAGAAGGAGCGTCGCTTCAACAGTCCCGGCACCGATGATGACCGGCTCGGCAAGCGGGAGCCGCGCCTGTGCAGCCGTGCCCGTGGCGGTTATGCGCTGCGCAGCACCCACAGCCGAGAAATCGAGCGTGCCGTCAAGCCCGGAGCCCGTCACGCCAAGCCGGCCAGCGAACGGCCCGGCTGCTGTCTGGACCAGCCGCCCCGACGCCCGGATGCCCGAAAGCGACGCGTCTGCGACATCGATTGCAAGTGGCCCAGCAGCTGCCAGTTCGACTCTTCCGGCAATTGCGAGCGGGCCCTGTGGCGTGCGGCCCGAGGCCGTGATGGCAAAGCCGCCGGCCACCGGCACAGCTTCGAGCCGAAGCTCGGCAAGTCCAAGCCCAAAGCCCGGTGCGGCCAGCTGCACTTGCAGCCTTGGGGCGGCAAGCGTGCCATTGGCACGCAGCGCAAGCGGGCCGAAGCGGCTGGTGCCGGCCCCGGCAAGCGCGAAGCGGCCCGAGCCGGAGTCAAGCTGGAGCCCGACTGCCCCCAGGCTGAGGTCAGGTGCTGCGAAGCTCCCATCTTGCACCCGGAGCTGACCGCCTGAAAAGGTGAAGGGAAGGCGTGCTGTCGGCAGGCCGCCGAGCTGGCGGCGCAGGCCATCACCAAGCGCAACCGCGCGAAGCTCAAGGAGCCCGCGCGCGGCAAGGGCACCCTTGCTATCCGGGGCAAGGCGCGCCCGCGCCACTGCAGCGACGCGGACGTCGGCCCCGAGCGCCAGCCGGGGGACAGTGGCTGTGGCCTCCAGCTGCCAGCGGCCGATCTGACGCGCAAAGCTTGCCACACCTGCGCCAGTTGCACCTGCTGCACGCAGCCGAAGGTCGTCGGCAGCGTAGCCGCCGGCCGTCTGCTGCAGCGTGCCGGTGAGTTCCGGGCGGGCAAGAAGGTCCGCGATTTCGGGCGGGAGGCCGGTCAGCCGCCGGGCACGGGCAGTGAACGGAGCCTTCAACCGCCTGCCCGTCCAGGCCAGCTTCCCTTCAGCCTCGAGGCCCTCGGCGCCGACGGCTTCGTCGCCTGCGCCCTGCACCAGCCGCGCCGCGCGCACGGACCAGCTGCCTTCGGGCGCGCGCAGCGGGCCTGCAAGCCGAACGTCGAGCCGGACTGGCGCGCCAGCAAGACCAAGCTGGAGCCGGCCGGGGTCAACGACATCAAGCCGCAGGCGGCCATCGGCAATCCGCTCGCTCTGGCGGTCAAGAAGGCCGCCGGCAACGAGCGAAAGCCCGTCCCCGCGAAGATCAAGGGCAATCCGAGTTTGCCGGCCTTCGGGCACGGCGCGGGCCTCCACTTCGAAGGCTTGGCCAAGCCGCCCGGCAAGGATGTCCGGGAGCACGGGGCCCGGGCGGATGGTGCCAGACAGGGCGAAGCGGCCATCGTCGGCCGAAATGCCGAGCGTTGCTGCTGGCACTTCGCCGATCCTTGTGTTCAAGACGCCGCGCCAGCGCGTCCAGCCGCCGACACCGGAGAGGTCGAGCCGCACGGGCTCGGCAAGACCCAGGGCAGCCGTCACCAGCCCCCCCGGCATCCCGACCAACTGCCCTTCGAGGTCGAGACGGTCGGAATCGGGTGCAGCATCAACGAGAAGCCGCAGCCGGTCGCCCTTCGTGGCAGCGGCCTCGAGCGCGACGAAAGCAATCCGGTCGGCGAGCGCGATCCGGCCGGCAAGCGCGACGGTTTCGGCAACGCCGGCAACCTCATCGTCAACGACAAGCCGCGCGACGTCGAACCGGTCGATCGCCACGGTGATATCAGGAAGGAGCGGCGCATCTGGTGGCGGCGGGATGAGCCGAGGCCGGCGCCAGAGCCGGACTTCCTCGGCTTCGAGCCAGCGCAGATGGATTCGCCCGCCGAGAAGCGCCCGTGCCGACCAGTCGATGGCGAGGGCCGGCGCGGTTGCGAACACGCCGTCCTGATCGGTCACCACCACATCGCGGAGCCTGGGGGCGCGGAGCAGGCTGCCATCGATTCGGCCGACGGCAACAGCCACGCCATTCTCAAGGACAAGATGCGGCAGCAGCGTCCGGACAACAAAGGCGCGGCCTTTCGCCGTCTCGGACAAGGCCCAAAGGCCAGCGCCGGCAAGCGCCAAGAGCAGGAGCCCGGCCAGCGCCAGGAGCGTGACCATCAAGGGCCAGCGCGGCCGGCGCGGCGGAGGGTCGCCAGGCGGCGGGTCGGCCATCAGAAGGCCTGTCCGATCGAGATATAGAGCACGACCTGCGGGTCTTGCGGCCGGCGGTTGATGGCCCGGGCAAGATCAAGTCGCAGTGGCCCGAAGCTTGTGAAGTAGCGGACTCCAAGCCCGGCGCCGTAGCGCAGCGCATCGAGCTGCGGCCGAGGCCCCTCCTCAAGCTGGCCCAAATCGAGGAAGCCGACGATGCCCCAGTCGCCAATCCGGTACCGCGCCTCGAAGCTTGCCTCGAACAGGCCGCGGCCGCCGATGGGGCGAAGCTCGCCTGCAGCATCGCGAGTCTGTGGCCCCACCCCCTGGAAGGAATAGCCGCGCACCGAGCCTCCCCCGCCAGCATAGAGCCGCCGCGACGGTGCAATGCTTGCCCGCTCAGCACCGACAATGCTGCCAAGCCGTAACCGCGCGGCAAGAACCAGCGGTTCCGCTGCCCGGAGATAGGCGCTGGCATCGCCCTGCATCCGGGCATAGGCATCGATGCTGCCAGCACGGACCGCTCCTTCGGGCGCCATCCGGAGGCTGACGCGGAAGCCGCGCGTTGGGTCGAGGAGATCGTTGGTCCCGTCATAGCCGCCGCTGCCATAGACGGCGAGGATGCTGTACTGATCGCGGCTGTCATCGCGGAGGGCCTCGGCCTTGTCCCGCTCGCGCGTGAAGAGAAACTCGGCGCCAGTCTCCCACACCCAGCGCTTCTGCCAGATCGGCGTCGACTCCCGCCCGATCGACCCGCCCACGCGCGCCGTGCGGGCATCAAAAGCCGGGCGGTTCTCGTTCACGAATTCGGCGCCAAGGAGCAGGAAGCGGTCGCGCCGGCCGAAGTTCGCCTTGCGCACATCGGCGGACACGCGCTGCTCCTGGGTTCCGACGACGCCGCGCAGCGTCAGATTGCCTTCGGGCTTCCACAAGTTGCGGTTTTGCCAGCGGGCCTCGATGCGGACGCCCTCGTTGGTCGAGTAGCCAGCCTGGCCCGTGAGGCTGCGCCGCGGTGACGGCTCGCCAGCGACTTCGATGTCAGCGATCGCCCGGCCTTCGGAGTCGAAGCGGCCGGTCTCAACGGGCGTGACCGCCACGCCTGCAAGAAGCCGGGTGGCAACGACGGCGCGGCGGAAATCATCAACCAGCACACCCGACCAGGGCTGCCCTTCGGCAAAGCGGGCGATGCGCGCGGCGTGGCGCTCGTCAAACGGCCGGTGGCCGACGAGCCGGATGCGCCCGAACACGGCAGGAGCTCCGAGGTTGCCAGTCAGGAGATAGTCGCCGGTCCGGCCTTCGTCGTCGATGACGATGTCGCGGGGCCCAAGTTCGGCAAAGGGGAAGCCAGCTTCCGCAAGCTGCAGCTTGTAGCGCGCCTCCGCCTCCTCCACTTCGGCGAGCCGGATCGGCAGGCCCGGCATGAGACCGAAGTCGGCAGCAAGCTCTGGCCGGCCTTCGGGCAGGGCATCGAGCGCGATCTCGCGCCAGACATAGCGTGGACCGGGGTCGACCTTGATGACAACCTCGCGGCGGCCCTCCAGCGTCTTGAGGCCGATGTCGAAGGTGGGCGAAAACCAGCCCTCGTTCTTCAAGAGATCGCGGAGCAAGCGCTCATCCGTCCGCAGCCGGTTGGCAAGCTCGAGTGCAGTGAGCGTTTCGGACTGGCCACGCCAGAGAGTCGAGGCCGCGCGATAGGAATCCTCGATCCCAGTCGGGCGAAGCCCCGAGACCTCCAGCCGGTAGCTGCGCGGCAGGTCGGGCAGAGCACTGCCGACCATCTCGCCCGCGTCGATGTCGGCGAGGCTCTCGAGCGGGACAAGGGGCGCAAAAAGCGTTGGGTCGGCCGGGGCTGGCTCGGGAAAGGGCGCAACCACAACTGGCTCAGGCGGCCCGGGCGGTGGCGCGGGTTGCGCTGCCACTGGCGCCAGGCACAGCAAGGCAAGGGCGGCACATTTTGACGTGCGCTGCCCGCGCTGCCACAGGACAGCCGAGAAGACGAAGGAGCGCGAACGATGACCGAGATTGCCGACCATATTGAAATGATCCTCGACAGCGGCCCGGTCTTGATCCGCCTGCGACGCGATCTCGCGCCCGCCCATTGCGAGCGCATTACGGCACTGGCTCACTCCGGCTTCTACGACGGCATCGTCTTCCACCGCGTCATCCCGGGCTTCATGGCCCAGGCCGGCTGCCCGCACGGGCGCGGCACTGGCGGCTCGTCGCTGCCTGACCTCAAGGCCGAATTCTCGGACGCGCCCCACGTTCGGGGCGTTTGCTCGATGGGGCGCACGTCGGCACCGCACAGCGCCAACAGCCAGTTCTTCATCTGCTATGGCGATGCCCGCTTCCTCGACAACCAGTACACGGTCTGGGGAGAGGTCGTCTCCGGAATGGAACATGTCGATGCCCTGCCCGTGGGCGAGCCGCCCCGCAACCCCGGTGTCATCCGGGCGATGCGGGTGGTCTTGGCAGCAGGCCAGGGCAGAAGCTAGGTCGCCTTTGGAGCTGGCCGGGCCCGCGCGATGATGCTCCCGTCGGCACTCAGCAAGGTGAGCACGTCATCGGCCACCTGCCAGCGCGCAACGCCCTCGAGGGCAGCGGTAAAACGCCGCTCCAGTTCCATCTGCGGGGCGGGGCAGGCCATCATGGTCATCGCAGCCGCGCCCACCTTGATGCCGTCTGCGCCCGTGAAGCTGACCGGCCCCATGTAGCGATTGCAGCCGCCAAAGCCAAACACCCGGCCCTCGCGAAACCCGATGGTCGGAACCCGGCCCGTGACTGGCGCGCCGGCCAGCTCAAAGACTGCCCACTCCCCGGCAAGCGCAGCCGGAACCGGTGCAGCCGGAGGCGATGTCGCAGCAGGTGCAGCGCGCGCGACATCGTCGCTCATCGGCGCACAGGCACCAACGGCGCCCAAGGCCGCCAGGGCAAGGGAGCGCAGCAGGGGATGGCAGATCATGGACGGCTCTCCTTCAAAAGGTCGCGGATCTCCCGCAAAACGACGACATCGGGGGGATCAGCAGGTGGTGCCGCATCGCGCCTTGGCAGCAGGCGATTGGCCTGCCGGACCAGCAGGAACACAGCAAAGGCGATGATGAGGAAGTTGACAAGCGCGGTCAAAAAGGCGCCATAGCCCAGCACCGGCACACCAGCAGCCTTGAGCGCCGCATAGTCATCGGTTGCACCAGCATAGCCGGGCGGGATCGGGCCCAGGCGCAGGAAGAGGTTCGAGAAGTCCGGATTGCCCGTCAGGGCAGCAAGGAGCGGCATCAAGAGATCCTCGGTGACCGACGTGACAATCGCACCGAAGGCTGACCCGATCAGGACGGCAACGGCAAGATCGAGCACATTCCCCTTGCTGATGAACGCCTTGAACTCCTGAAGCATGCGCCCCTCCCGCAGCGTCTCTTGGCTAGAGACGAATTCCGCGATGTGCTAGCGCGAAATCGCAGCCGGGGCCACCCGGTGATAACGGAGGACGTCGATGCCGACCTTGCGCACCATCTTGCATGTGCTTCTTCCCGCCAGCCTCCTTCTCACGCTGTCAGCGTGCGGCATCAATACCGTCCCGACCCGGGAAGAGGCCGTCAAGGCGGCCTGGGGCGAAGTGCAGAACCAGTATCAGCGCCGGGCGGATCTCATCCCCAACCTCGTTGCAACTGTCGAGGGTTTCGCCAAGCAGGAGAAGGATGTCCTGGTGGAAGTGACGAATGCCCGGGCGCGGGCAACGCAAGTCAATGTCTCGCCTGATCAGCTTGGGGATCCGGCCGCGCTCCAGCAGTTCGCTGACGCCCAGGGCGCGCTCTCCCAGTCGCTTGGCCGGCTCCTCCTCGTCGTCGAACGCTATCCTGAGCTCAAGTCGAACCAGAATTTCCTCGCCCTCCAGTCCCAGCTCGAAGGCACTGAGAACCGCATCGCTGTCGCCAGGCGAGACTATAACCAGGCGGTCCAGGCCTATAACACCACTATCCGCACCTTCCCGTCGATCGTGGCCGCCAAGGTCATCTATGGTGCCGAGCCCAAGGCCCCGTTCGAGGCGACGGCCCCGAACGCCGAGCGCGCGCCGCAAGTGAAGTTCGGCAGCTGAGCGCGGCCAGGGCCGCGTGCGCCTGCTTCTCGCCCTCCTCCTGCTGCTGGCCGGCCCGGCGTTCGGCCAGAGCTTTCCCGCGCTCACCGGGAGGGTGGTCGATGCCGCCAAGCTGCTTCCCCCCGAGGCGGAAGCGCGCTTGACGGCCAAGCTTGCCGCACTCGAGACGGCCACTGGCGGCACCCAGCTCGTGGTCGCGACTATTCCCGACCTCGAAGGCTTGGAGATCTCAGACTATGGCTATCGGCTGGGTCGCCACTGGGGCATCGGCCAGAAGGGTGCCAACAATGGTGTCATCCTCCTCGTCGCCCCCAACGAGCGCAGGGTGCGCGTGGAAGTGGGCTACGGGCTCGAACCCATACTGACCGACGCGCTCTCCGCCCTCATCATCCAGGAGCGGATCCTCCCGGCCTTGCGCGCCGGGAACTTTGCCGGCGGTATCGAGGCCGGTGCCGACGCCCTCATCGAACAGCTGCAACTGCCGCCCGAGGAAGCCGAGCGCCGTGCGGCTGCCGCGCGCGCAGCGCGTGCCAGCGAGGATGGCGAGATCAGCTTTAGCACCATTCTCTTTTTCGTGATCCTGCTCTTTGCCATCTGGCTCGTCATCCGCAGCAGCGGCGGCGGCAGTGGCGGCGGCCGGCGCCGGGGTCCGGCTGGTCCCATCATCATCTGGGGCCCGGGGATGGGTGGCTTCGGCGGCGGTTTCTCTGGCGGCTTTGGTGGCGGCTTCTCTGGCGGTGGCGGCAGCTTCGGGGGCGGCGGCGCGAGCGGCGGCTGGTAGGCGCGGAGGGTGGCGATGCAGGTGCCTGACACCGATCATGAACGCGTGGCTGCTGCGATCGCCGCGGCGGAGGCGACCACGTCGGGCGAAATCGTCTGTGTCCTCGACACGGACCGCCATATCTACCTCGAATGGGTGCTCGCCCTTGCGGCAGCACTCGCCTTCACTGTGCCCCTCCTCTTGACGCTTGCGGGCTTCGGCCCCACGGCCTGGCGCGATACGCTCTTCCCCGCCTGGCAGGCGGCAGGACAACCGCTTCCCGACATCGCCACCGTCGAACTCCATGCCGCAGCCCAGGTCCTCGTCTTCCTTGCTGCTTTCCTGCTGCTGCGGGTCACGCCGATTGCCCAGCGCTATGCCCCTGCAGCCTTGCGCCGCGCCCGAGTCCATGAACTGGCCTTGAAGCAGTTCCTTGCCCGCGGCATCCACCTGACTGCCGAGCGCACTGGTGTGCTCATCTTCGCAAGCCTCCATGACCAGATGGCCGAAATCGTCGCCGACGAAGGCATCTACGCCAAGGTCTCACCCGATGTCTGGGGCGAAGCCGATGCTGCCCTGCTGGCGGAGGCGCGGCGCGGCAACCTTGCTCAAGGGTTCGTCCGCGCCGTCGGCATTGTCGGCGCCATCCTCGCTGAACATTTCCCGCCTGCCCCGCGCAACCGCGACGAGCTCCCCAATCGCTTGATCGAGCTCTAGAGGTCGAAGGCGCCCTTGAGCCCGTCTACGACAATCTGGGCCGCAAGCGCCGCCAGCACCACGCCAAGGAGCCTTGTGATCATCGCCTCGACCTTGGCTCCCAGCAGGGCCATGAGCGGCCGCGCTGCAAGAAGTGCAGCAAGGGTGAGCATGAGGACGAGCGCAAGCGCCAGATAGACGGCCGCCTGCTCTGCCGGCGTGTCAGCGCGGGCGACAAGCAGCATGATGGTTGCAATCGAGCCGGGTCCTGCGATCATCGGGATGGCCATCGGAAACACGGACACATCCTCGACTTCGCGCGCTGCCAAGTCCCGGGCGCGGGCCTCGCGGCGTTCGGTGCGCTTCTCGAAGATCATGTCGGTTGCAAACAGAAAGAGAAGGATTCCGCCTGCGATCGAAAACGCGGGAAGGCCGATCCCGAGTGCGCCCAAGAAGGGCTGGCCGAGGAGTGCGAAGAAGAGGAGGATTCCAGCGGCAATCAGCACTGCCCGGATGGCCATGGACTGCCGCTGCGCCGGGCTTGCCTGGCCGGTCAAGCTCGCAAAGATGGGTGCACAGCCAGGGGGGTCGACGATGACGAGCAAGGTCACCAGCGCCGAGACAAAGACGTCAAGCGGAAGGCTCATGCCGCAGCCCGGAGCGTGTTCAAAAGCAGGCAAGCAATCGTCATTGGCCCCACCCCACCTGGGACGGGCGTAATTGCACCTGCAACCTCCGCTGCCTCCGCGAAGGCGACATCGCCGACAAGGCGCGCCTTGCCGTTGGCACCGGTTACCCGGTTGATCCCGACATCAATGACGGTCGCACCCGGTTTCAGCCAGCCACCCCGCACCATCTCCGCCTGACCGACGGCCGCGACGACGATGTCAGCGCGGCTGACGAGGGCAGGAAGATCACGGCTTTTGGAATGCGCAACCGTCACTGTCGCTGATTCGCTTACGAGGAGCGCGGCCATCGGCCGGCCGACGATGGTCGAGCGCCCGATGACGAGTGCTTCC
Source organism: Thermaurantiacus sp. (assembly GCF_053487655.1). NCBI lineage: Bacteria > Pseudomonadati > Pseudomonadota > Alphaproteobacteria > Sphingomonadales > Sphingosinicellaceae > Thermaurantiacus > Thermaurantiacus sp. The sequence continues at coordinate 28,934 of NZ_JBRCLD010000088.1, forward strand.
AGCCCGGCAAGCTCGGCATGCACGGTCTTCAGCAACCGCAGGCAGCCGGCCGGCGTGCAGGGAACAAAGCCGGGAAGCCCCAAGGCAAGGCGCCCGGCATTGACGGGGTGGAAGCCGTCGACGTCCTTGCCTGGATGGATGGCCTCGATGACACGGGCGGCATTGCACTGTGGCGGCAGCGGCAGCTGCACGAGGATTCCATCGATTTCCGGGTCGGTGTTGAGCTCTTGGACGAGGTCGAGGAGTGCGGCCTCGGCGACATCTGCAGGCAAGCGATGCGTGCGTGAGCGGATGCCGGCCTCTTGGCACGCCTGCACCTTGTTCCGCACATAGACTTGGGAAGCCGGGTCTTCGCCGACCAGCACGACGGCGAGCGCTGGCGGCCGGCAGCCTGCTGCCACCCGCTTGGCCACGGCACCCGCGACTTCAGCGCGGAGCTCGGCAGCAACCGCCTTGCCGTCGATCAGTCGCATCGCCACCCCGGCTGTCAGTTGGCGAGAAGATCCAGCCGCAGCCCCTGGAGCAGCTGCTGCGCAAGCACGATCGCCAGAATGACGACGAGTGGGGAGACATCGATCCCGCCCAGATCCGGCAGGCGGCGACGGATCGGCTGCAAAATGGGGGCGAGGACGCGGTCGAGCCCATCGTAGACGGCAGCGACGAAGCGGTTGCGCATGTTCACGACGTTGAAGGCAATGAGCCAGCTCAAGACCGCTTGGATGATGATCACCCAGATGAGGAGCTGGAGCACATAGACGAGGAAGTTGATAAGGCCGGCGAGCGTGTTCATGGGGGGTGGCAGTCCATCCAGCGCTTTCGGGACGGGTCGGCTGTAGCTGCTTGCAACAGGCGCGGCTAGAGCCGACAGGACATGGCTCACCCGGCGCTTCTCTCGCTTGCCCTTGCCGACTTCCGCAACCACGCTGCAACCCGCATGGACACCGGGGGGGCTGCTGTCATCCTGCTTGCCGGACCAAATGGCGCAGGGAAGACCGCACTCCTTGAAGCTGTGTCGCTGTTCGCAGTCGGCCGCGGCCTGCGCGGTGCAACCCTTGCCGACATGGCTCGCAGCAGCGGCAGCGGCGGCTTCCGGATCCGCACGACCCTCGCACCTGAGCCTGCCCTCCCCCCGATCAGCCTGGAGACTTTCACGCTCCCCGAGGCCCCCGAGAGGCGCTTGCTGCGAGCCGAAGGCGCAGCTGCACCGCTCGCCCGCCTGTCCGAGTGGCTGTCGATCCTCTGGCTCACCCCTCTGATGGACCGGCTGTTCTTGGAAGGGGCGGCGGCACGCCGGCGCTTTCTCGACCGCCTTGCGCATGCCCTCCACCCCGGCCATGCCGGCCATGCAACGCGCTACGAGGCGGCACTTCGCCAGCGCAACCGCCTGCTCGCCGCCCCCGAGCCACCAGACCCGGCCTGGCTCCAGGCGCTCGAAGCCCAGATGGGCGCCCATGGCAGAGCGCTTGCGGCCGCGCGCGCCGACACTGTCTCTCGCCTTGCCGCCCGCCTTGCCGCTGAGGCTGGCGCCGACTTCCCGCGCGCCTTGCTCACTCCCCCGCCCCGCCACGATGACCTCGCACTTGCCCTTGCCGCTTCCCGCGCCGCCGACCGCGCTGCTGGCCGCACGCGCACAGGGCCCCATCTTGATGATCTCGAAGTCCGGCTGGCGGCAACGGGCCTGCCGGCTGCGCACGCCTCGACGGGGGAGCAGAAGGCGCTTCTCCTTGGCATCCTGCTCGCCCAGGCCGGCCTCGTTGCCGACACGCGGGGAATGCCGCCCCTCCTCCTTCTCGATGAGGCGATTGCCCATCTCGACCCGGACCGGCGCGAGGCCCTTTTTTCGCGCATCGCCCGCCTCGGCGGCCAGGCCTGGCTTTCTGGCACCGACATGGCGCCGTTCGCGGGCCTTGAGGCTGCCCGCTTCGAAGTGCGGAACGGCCAGGTCCGACCGGCCTGATCCCGCGTTCTGGTGACGAGAACCGGTCAACGGGACGCAGCAAGCGCGACAGCGCGCCGGCCGACGGGCCGAACGCGCAGCGACAATCATCGTCCCTGCACTGCGGCAAAGGACGCTTTTCCGTGGCGCATCGCGCGGCATTTCCCTAGGGTTGGCACATGGCAACGGCACAGCGGCCCGCAGGCCGGGAAGAGAGCTACGGCGCAGAGCAGATCCAGGTCCTCAAAGGCCTCGAGGCGGTCCGCAAGCGGCCGGGCATGTACATCGGCGACACCGACGACGGTTCGGGCCTCCACCACATGGTGTTCGAAGTCTCGGACAATGCGATCGACGAGGCGCTCGCTGGCTATTGCGACCGGATCGAGATCCGCCTCAATCCGGATGGCTCGGTCACGGTTGCCGACAACGGCCGTGGCATCCCGACTGGCATCCATCCCGAGGAAGGAGTCTCGGCCGCGGAGCTGGTGATGACCCAGCTCCACGCCGGTGGCAAGTTCCAAAACGAAGAGGGCGGCAGTTACAAGGTCTCCGGCGGGCTCCACGGCGTGGGCGTTTCGGTTGTGAATGCGCTCTCCGACTGGCTCGTCTTGCGGATCTGGCGCGACGGCTTCGAGCATGTGCAGCGCTACCGCCATGGCGTGCCCGAAGAGCCGCTGAAGACGGTCGGGCCGCAGGGGGACCGGCGCGGCACCGAAGTGACCTTCCTGCCCTCCCTTGCGACCTTCCGCACCGGCATCGACTTTGACTATGAGCGGCTGGAGCATCGCTATCGCGAGCTCGCCTTCCTCAATTCCGGTGTGCGCTTGATCCTGACCGACGCACGCCACGCCGAACATCGTACGACCGAATTCTTCTACGAGGGCGGCCTTGTCGCCTTCGTCAAATGGCTCGACCGCACCAAGACTCCACTCATGCCCGAGCCGATTGCCATCAGCGGCCAGCGCGACGGCATCGGGATCGACGTCGCGCTGCAGTGGAACGACAGTTATTACGAGCAGGTGCTCGCCTTTACCAACAACATTCCCCAGCGCGACGGCGGCACGCACATGGCAGCTTTCCGCGCAGCGCTGACGCGAACGCTCAACGCCTATGCCGAGAAGTCGGGGCTTCTGAAGAAAGAGAAGGTCTCCCTGACCGGAGACGACATGCGCGAGGGCCTGACGGCCGTTGTCTCTGTCAAGCTCCCCGACCCCAAGTTCAGCTCGCAGACCAAGGACAAGCTGGTCTCCTCGGAAGTGCGCCAGCCCCTGGAGTCGCTCATGGCCGATCGCCTGGCCGACTGGCTGGAGGAGAATCCGCCGCAAGCGCGGGCTATCGTTGCCAAGATCATCGAGGCCGCGATTGCCCGCGAGGCCGCGCGCAAGGCCCGCGAGGCCAGCCGCAAGTCGGCACTCAGCGTCGCCTCGCTTCCCGGCAAGCTCGCCGACTGTCAGGAGAAGGACCCAGCGAAGTCTGAGCTCTTCATTGTCGAGGGCGATTCCGCCGGCGGTTCTGCCAAGCAGGGCCGCAACCGCCAATTCCAGGCCATCCTCCCGCTGCGTGGCAAGATCCTGAACGTCGAGCGCGCCCGGTTCGACCGGATGCTATCGTCCAAGGAAATCGGCACCCTCATCCAGGCGCTCGGCACCGGCATCGGCCGCGATGAGTTCAGCCTCGAGAAGCTCAGGTACCACAAGATCGTCATCATGACCGACGCCGACGTCGACGGCGCCCATATCCGCACCCTTCTTTTGACCTTCTTCTACCGGCAGATGCCCGAGCTCATCCGCGCCGGCCATCTCTTCATCGCCCAGCCGCCGCTGTTCAAAGTGACTCGCGGCCGCTCGGAAGCCTATTTGAAGGACGAGGCCGCGCTCGACCAATACTTGGCCGACGCCGGGATCGAGGGGCTCGCACTCACCCTCCATACGGGCGAGACCATCTCTGGTGCGGACCTTGCTCTTCTCATCGACCATGCAAGGCGCATGCGCCGGCTCATGCGCTATGTGCCTCGCCGCTACCCAGCTGCGCTCATTGAAGCGCTCGCGCTCGCTGGCGCCTTTGCCCCCGGCACGGCGGCCGCGCCGCAGCACCTTGCCAATTGGCTCAACCGCGGCAGCTCGGGCTGGACCGTCGCTCCGGCAGCGGAAGGCGGTTTCCTCGTCTCCCGCCTCGACCGCGGCGTGACCGACGCCCATGTCATTGACCGCGCCTTCCTCCAGAGCGCGGAAGCGCTGAAGCTTGATACCCTTGCTGCGGAGCAGAGCGCAGTCTGGGCCGGGCCAGCGCTGCTCGCCACCAGCCCGTCCCCAACCCCTGTCCGGCGCCCGACCGAGCTTCTCGATGCCGTCCTCGAGGCTGGCCGCAAGGGCCTGACGGTGCAGCGCTACAAGGGGCTTGGCGAAATGAACGCCGAGCAGCTTTGGGAAACCACGCTCGACCCTGCGGCGCGGACTCTGCTTCGGGTCGAAATCGGGGATGCCGCCCAGGCGGATGAGACCTTCAGCCAGCTCATGGGCGATGTGGTCGAGCCCCGCCGGGAATTCATCCAGGCCAACGCGCTGTCGGTTGCCAATCTCGACATCTAGCCTGCGGGCCTGCTCTGCCTGGTCGCGCGCCGCAGACGCAAGCTCGGGAGGCGAAGGACGCTGATGGCAGCAGATGCTGACAGGCGCCTGCGCCCTTTCCTGCTACTGCCCTGTGGCAGAGCTGCAGGCGCGATCACGAGGGAAGCGGGCCGTTCAGGCGCAGAAATTCGCCAGCAAGATGGAGCGAGCCACAGATGAGCACCGTGCCAGGCTGGTCGACCATGGCAAGGGCTTGCGCAAGGTCGGGCGCCGTCTCGCTGGCCAGCAGCTCGGGGGCGACATGGGCATGGCCTGTCACTGGCACGCCGATCCGCCGCGCGCCCTCCGGCAGGGCCTTCACGAAGGCGGCATGATCCTTGGTTCTGAGCATGCCGAGGATCACGGTGACTGGCCCTTCGGCACGCTCGAGAAACCGTGCGAGAGCCCGCCCGGCTGAGGGATTGTGGCCGCCGTCCACGAACAGGCTGGTGCCTTCGGGAAGGCGGGCGAAGAGCGGACCTTCGGCAATCCGCTGCAGCCTGGCTGGCCACTGCGCCCATTGCATGGCGCCGGCAAGGGCAACCGTGGGGACGGCAAGCTCTTTCTGGGCGAGCAGCATGGCAACGGCGAGGGCGGCATTGTCAGCCTGGTGCGTGCCAAAAAGCCTGGGCGCTGGCAGGACGATGGGCGCGTGCTCGCCCATGGTGACAGCAAGCCGCCCACCGGCAAGCCTCGCCTCCCACGCCTCGCCGCGCGCCATCAGCCGGCCGCCGTTGAGTGCTGCCACTTCTGCAACGCGTGCGGCAACTGCCGGCGGGTAGCGCTGGGTAACAAGCGGCACGCCAGGCTTGGCGATACCGGCCTTCTCGGCGGCGATATGGCGGATGGTCGGCCCAAGGATCGCCACATGGTCCATCGAGAGCTCGGCAATCCCGGTGACCAGCGGGTCGGGCACCACATTGGTCGCATCAAGCCGCCCGCCGAGACCGACTTCGAGCACGGTTGCATCTGCCGGGGTTGCGGCGAACAGCAGGAAGGCAGCAGCCGTCAGGCTCTCGAAGAAGGAGAGCGGCTGGCCAGCGTTCACGCGCAGCACATCACCAAGTGCGGCAGCAAACTCGGCATCGGAAACCAAGGTCCCAGCAAGCCGGATCCGCTCGTTCACGCGCACGAGATGCGGCGAAGTGTAGACATGGACTCGCAAGCCCGCCGCCTCAAGCGCCGCGCGCAGGAAGGCGCATGTTGAACCCTTGCCATTGGTGCCAGCGACGTGAAAGACCGGCGGCAGCTTCCGGTGCGGGGATCCCATGCGGGCAAGCAGGCGGTTGATCCGGTCGAGCGAGAGATCGACCCCGCGGATGCGCTGGCTGCCGGCTGCCTTCAGCAGCCGGTCGAGCACCGGGTCGTCGGACGAGGCGAAGTCGGTCGCCATTTCGGTCAGGCAGGCGCACGGGTCAGGTGCCGGAGCAGCCGGCCGAGCGTTTCGGCAAGCTCGTGCCGGCGCACCACCATGTCGACCATGCCATGCTCGAGCAGATATTCGGCACGCTGGAACCCTTCTGGCAGCTTCTCCCGGATGGTCGATTCGATGACCCGCGCCCCGGCAAAGCCGATGAGCGCGCCTGGCTCGGCAATGTGGACATCGCCGAGCATGGCATAGCTCGCCGTCACTCCGCCCGTGGTCGGATCAGTCAGCACCACCACATAGGGAATGCCAGCTTCGCGCATCCGCGCAACCATCACCGTCGTGCGCGGCATCTGCATGAGCGAGAGAATGCCTTCCTGCATACGGGCACCCCCAGCCGCTGTTACAATCACCAACGGCCGCCGCTCGGCAAGCGCGACATCTGCGCCTTTCACGAAAGCCGCACCCACGCCGATCCCCATCGAGCCGCCCATGAAGGCGAAATCCTGCACTCCAACGATGCTCGGCACCCGCCCGATTGTGCCTTTCGCCAGCACCAGCGCATCTGCCTCCCCCGTTGTCGTCCGCGCTGCCTTGAGCCGGTCAGGATAGCGCTTCTGGTCGCGGAACTTGAGCGGATCATCCGCTGGCATCTCCACCTGAATGCGCTCATACTGGCCGCCATCGAACAGGAGCGCAAAGCGCGCCGCCGGCCCGATCCGCTCATGGTGGCCGCAATCGGGGCAGACCGAGAGATTGGCCTCGAACTCCCGTGTGTAGAGCATCGCGCCACAGTTGCGGCACTTGGTCCACAAATTGTCGGGCGTGTCGCGCTTGGCGAGGATCTGCTTAATCCGCGCCCGCCCGCGCGTGAGCCAGCTCATGCAGCAAGCCGCCGGGGGGCGCTTCGCACCGCTGCCGCAAGCGTTGCGACAAAGGCTTCGACTTCGCCGGGAATATTGTTCGACTGCCGCTCTGCACTCGCACCGATGAGATCGACGATTGCGGATCCCACCACCACGGCATCAGCATGGGCTGCCACCATGGCCGCCTGCGCTGGACTCCGGACTCCGAACCCGACAGCAACCGGAAGCCGGGTTGCGGCCTTCAGGCGCTCCACTGCTGCTGCAATCTCGGCTTCGGCTGCGCTGTTCGCCCCCGTAATCCCGGCGACTGCCACATGGTAGAGAAAGCCGGAAGCGCCATCGAGCACCACTGGCAGCCGCTCGGCATCGGTCGTCGGCGCCGCAAGCCGGATGAGGTGGAGCCCGTGCGCCTCGAGCGCTGGGGCCACTTCGCCCGCCTCCTCCGGTGGCAGGTCGACCAGGATGACACCATCGATCCCGCTTGCTGCTGCGTCAGCTGCGAAGCGCGCAACGCCATAGGCAAGCACTGGGTTCACATAGCCCATGAGGATGACCGGTGTTTCGGCATGGCGGCGGCGGAAGTCCGCTGCGATTGGCAAGAGCTTTGCCAAAGTCACGCCAGCGCGGAGCGCGCGAAGATTGCCGGCCTGGATCGACGGCCCATCGGCCATCGGGTCGGAGAAGGGCATGCCAAGCTCGACGATGTCCGCCCCGCCGGCAACCAGCGCATCGAGAATGGCAGGAGCAAGCTCAAGCGTCGGATCGCCGCCGCACACGAACGTGACAAGCGCTGCCCGCGGCGAAACGCGGGCGAAGGTCCTCCCCAGCCGATCGCTCACAGCGAGACGCCCAGCGCCTCGGCCGCGGTGAAGATGTCCTTGTCGCCCCGGCCGCAGAGATTCATGAGGAGGATCTGGTCGGCCGCCATCCCCGGCGCCACCCGCGCCACATAGGCGAGCGCATGGGCCGGCTCGAGCGCGGGGATGATCCCCTCCACCCGCGCCAGCAGTGCAAACGCCTCCAGCGCTTCGGCATCGGTGACGCTCTCATAGCGCACGCGCCCGATTGCATGCAGCCAGGCATGCTCAGGCCCGATGCCAGGATAGTCGAGGCCGGCCGAAATTGAGTGGGCATCGCGGATCTGCCCATCCTCATCCTGCAGGAGATAGGTCTTGTTGCCATGAAGCACACCTGGCCGCCCGCCAGCGATCGAGGCCGCATGCACACCGCTTGCAAGGCCAAGGCCGGCGGCCTCCACTCCGACGAGTGCAACGGGGTCATCGAGGAAGGGATGGAAGAGACCGATCGCATTCGAGCCCCCGCCGACGGCTGCCACGCACACGTCTGGCAGCCGGCCTTCGGCTTCGAGGATCTGCGCGCGCGCTTCCGTGCCGATGACAGACTGGAAGTCGCGCACCAGCTCCGGATAGGGGTGCGGGCCGGCTGCAGTCCCGATGATGTAGAAAGTGTCGGCAACGTTGGTGACCCAGTCCCTGAGCGCCTCGTTCATCGCATCCTTCAAGGTGCGCGACCCGCTGGTGACTGCCCGCACCTCTGCACCGAGCAGGCGCATCCGGAACAGGTTGGGCGCCTGGCGGGCCATGTCGCGCTCGCCCATGTAGATAACGCAGGGCAGGCCGAAGCGGGCGGCAACCGTCGCCGTTGCCACACCATGCTGGCCAGCGCCAGTCTCCGCGATAATCCGGGTCTTGCCCATCCGCTTGGCAAGCAGGATCTGGCCCAGGCAATTGTTGATCTTGTGCGCGCCCGTGTGGTTCAGTTCATCGCGCTTCAAGTAGATTTTGGCGCCACCGAGATGGGCGGTCAGCTTCTCGGCGAAATAGAGCGGGCTCGGCCGGCCGACATAGTGGGAAAGCAAATGGTCGAACTCGGCCTGGAACGCGGCATCCGCCTTCGCCTCGCGGTAGGCCGCCTCGAGCTCGAGGAGGAGCGGCATCAGCGTTTCCGCCACATAGCGGCCGCCGAAGGCGCCGAAATGGCCGCGCGCATCAGGCCCGGTGCGCAGCGAGGGACGGGGATCGCGATCAGCCACGACCGGCCTCTCTAAGGAAGGCGGCGATCTTCGCAAGGGACTTCACTCCGGGGGCCTCCTCGACACCGGAGGCGACATCGACAAACGCCGCCCCAGTCAGGCGAACGGCCTCCGCAACCGTTTCGACCCGAAGGCCGCCCGCCAGGATCCAGGGGCCTCGCGGCCGCGCTTCAGCGAGGATCCGCCAATCAAAGGCAAGCCCATGCCCGCCGGCCGCGCCTGCGTGTTCGGGCGCGCGGGCATCGAGCACAAGCGCATCGGCATGGCCGAAGTCCCGCACCAGGGCCTGGACGTCGGCGGCAGTTTGAACCCCCGCCGCCTTCCATACCGGAAGACCAAAGCGGGCTTTCAGATGGGAAAGCCGTGCCGGGCTCTCCCTCCCATGCAGCTGGATTGCCTGGATGCCGGCGGCAACTGCTGCTTCGATGAGTGCATCTTGCGCATCCTGGAACACCCCGACCGCCAGAGGCCGCGCCCGGGCAATGAGCGCCGCCGCCTCCCCCGGCGTGACATGGCGCGGGCTTGCCGAAACGAAGTTGAACCCGAGCGCATCGGCCCGAGCTGCGGCATCGACGGCCTCTGGCGTGCGCACGCCGCAGATCTTGACCTTCACGCCCAGGCGGCAAGCTCCGCTGCAATTGAGGCGGCGGCTTGGGCCGGGTCATCGGCAGCACTGATCGGCCGCCCAACCACCAGCACCGAGGCGCCGGCGGCCATGGCCTCACGCGGCGTCATCACCCGTTTCTGGTCGCCGGCGTCGGCGCCCGCCGGCCGCACGCCAGGCACCACCAGCAGCCCCTCGGGCCAGCGCGCGCGCAAGGAAGAGACTTCCCGTGCGGAGGTGACGACGCCATCAAGCCCGGCTGCACGCGCAAGATCCGCCAGCCGCACAGCTTGTGCAGCCGTGTCTTCCGTGACACCAGTGGCCCCGAGGTCGGCTGCGTCAAGGCTGGTCAGCACGGTCACTGCGACCAGTTGCGTTGCTGCTGGCGCTGCGTCGCGCGCTGCCGCCAGCATCGCAAGCCCACCGGCGGCATGGACCGTCAAGAGGGCAGGCTGCAGTGGCGCAACCGCCTTTACTGCGGCTGCAACCGTATTTGGGATGTCGTGGAACTTCAAATCAAGGAAGAGTGGCAGGCCGCATTCCGCCATCAGGGACCCTGTGCTTGAGAGGCCGTTGGCGCAGAACCATTCGAGCCCAAGCTTTACGCCGGCAATATGCGGCTGCGCTGCCCGGATGAGCGCGCGGGCGCGGCTTGCCTCGGTCGTATCGACCGCGAGGAAGACCGGAGGCAAGTTGCTCAAGTGCCTGGCGGTGGCGGCGCCTGCGGAATGGCCTGGGGCGGGACGGACGGCGCAGCCGGCGCAGGAGCCTTGGGCGCAAGGGTCTCGGGGGCAAGGGTCTCGGGGGCAGGGGTCTCGGGCGCGGGAGTCTCTGGCATGGCCGGCGGCCGCAGCAGCTCAACTCGCGCCCGCTCAAGCTCGCTCCGCAGGCTTCCCACCTCCTTCTCCAGCCTGCCGATCTGGCGGCGGAGCAGAAGCTTCTGGGTGCGAGTCCACAGCGACATTGGAATGTAGACGACCCCCAGCATCAAGAGGATGAGCACGGGAAGCCGCAGATAGACGGTCGTATTCGGCCACACGGTCACGCCGATCTTCTCGGCATCGGGCAGCACCTTGGTCATGGGCGAGAGGAACCCCGCCTCGCTCATGACGGAAAAGCGCCAGTTGGCGACCGCGAACAGGACGAGGCCGACTGCCAGCAAGAGGAGCAGGAACCAGCGCAGATTCGTCAAATCTCGCCCTCCACTGGCTCAAGACCATCCGCCCTCAGCGCTTCCACCAGCTGTGCGACTGCCTGCGCAAGCGCCTGCGGGTCAACCGAACGGAGCACGAAATTGGCCCCCGTCCGGCCCTCGCGCCAGAACGGGTAGGAGCCGATCTGCACGCTGTCAAAGCCCTTCTGCACGTCAGCGAGAATTCCGGCGACCCGGCTCTCGGCCGTCCATGCCCCAACGGCTGCGGAAAGCACCGGCCGCCCCCCGGCAAGCTTGCCGTCAAGCCCGCGCAACATGCCCTGCGTGATCTTGGGAACACCCGCCAGGATGAAGAGGCGATCAAGCCGGATCCCCGGCGCGCCAGTCTCGGGATTGGGGATGAGCTCGGCACCTTCTGGCACGCGGGCCATTCTGAGGCGCGTCTCGTTCAGCCGGTCCCCATAATAGGCCCGCAAGGCCGCCTCGGCCTCAGGATGCAAGACCACCGGCAGGCCAAGGGCTGCTGCGATGGCATCGACAGTGATGTCATCGTGGGTCGGGCCGATGCCACCGGTTGTGAACACATAGTCATGGGTGGCAAGGCAGGCCGTGACTGCTGCCCCGATCGCTGCCATCTCGTCGGGCACGACTCGGGCTTCCCGCAAGCGAATGCCCTGGATGTTGAGCCAGCGGGCGAGATAGGCGAGGTTGGCATCCTGCGTCCGGCCCGAAAGGATTTCGTCGCCGATGATGATGAGGGCGGCGGTCCACACCCGCTCCGCCTGGCCCTCTGCCTCCGCGCCCGCCGCCATGCCATTGCCCTATCAATGGCAAGCGCCTAAATCGAGGGGGTGACTGCGGCTGACCTCGACGAGCGCACCATCGTCATTCACGATGCCGAGGGTTTCGCTGGCATGCGCCGCGCCGGGCGTCTCGCCGCCGAAGTGCTCGACATGCTCGTCCCGCATGTCGTCCCCGGTGTGACCACCCTGGCGCTCGACCAGCTCGCCCATGACTTCATTCTGGAGCGCGGCGCTGTGCCCGCCACCATCTTCTACCGCGGCTACTCCCATTCGCTCTGCACTTCGGTGAACCACGTCATCTGCCATGGCATCCCGTCTGCCAAGGCGCTGCGCGACGGCGACATCGTCAACATCGATGTGACCGTCGTCCTCGACGGCTGGCACGGGGATACCAGCCGCATGTATTTCGTTGGCGAACCCTCGCTCAAGGCCCGCCGCCTTGTGGATATCACCTTTGAGTGCCTCTGGCGCGGCATCAAGGCGGCACGGCCTGGCGGCCACCTTGGCGACATTGGCGAAGCCATTCAGACTCATGCCGAAAAGCACCGCTGCTCGGTCGTGCGCGATTTCTGCGGCCACGGGCTTGGGCGGCGTTTCCATATGCCTCCCAATGTCGTCCACGCCGGCCGGGCGGGAACCGGGCCGGAGCTCGTGCCGGGCATGTTCTTCACCATCGAGCCCATGCTGAACTTGGGCCGGCCGGACTCGAAGATCCTGGAGGATGGGTGGACGGCAGTCACGAGAGACCGGTCGCTTTCCGCCCAGTTTGAACATTCGGTCGGAATCACGGAGGAGGGTGTGGAAGTCTTCACCCTCTCCCCAGCCGGCCTCGACCGGCCACCCTACCCAAGCTGACTCGATGCCTACCCGCCAGCGGCACGGAGCAAGCGACTTGCCGCTGGGCCTTGCCCCGGCGGGCCGGCCAACCCCAGCCGACGACCTTGGCGGCCACCGCGGCCGGATGCGGGAGCGGATGCTCAAGGGCGGGCCAGACGGCTTTCTCGACCATGAGATCCTCGAATATCTGCTTGCGCTTGCCATCCCCCGGCAGGACACCAAGGAGCGGGCGAAGGCGCTTCTCGCGCGCTTCGGCGGGCTTGCCGGGGTGCTCTCGGCCCGGCCGGAGGAGCTTGCGCAAGTGGAGGGAGTCGGCCTCTCGGCGGCAGTGGCGCTGCGCTTCGTTGGGACGGCTGCGCAACGGATGCACCGTGGGCGGGCCTTGCCTGATGCGCGCCGCACTGCCGTCCGCACCAAGGCCGCTTGGGACGAGGACCTGCGCGCGCCGGGCACACCGCTCTCCAGCATGGAGACGGTCCTCGCCTATCTTGCTGCGCGCCAGGGCGCCCTCATCCATGAGGAATTCCGGGTCCTCTACCTCAATGCCCGCAACCACCTGCTTGCCGACGAAGCGCAGGAGGGAACAGTCAACCACGCACCAGCCTACCCGCGCGAAATCGTCCGCCGCGCGCTCGAACTCGGCGCC
>NZ_JBRCLD010000089.1:0-5605 GCF_053487655.1 Thermaurantiacus sp.
CACGGATAAAAGGCGGATCAGCGTCTTCGTCCCGGCGGGCTTGGCCGGGCCGGGGGTGGCAGCGAGCTCTGACATCGGAAAATCCTTCACCTTGTCGCCATGAAAGCTACCACGTGGTTCTTGGCATGAGCCTTCTATGGCCACCCGGTTTCCGCCGGTTGCGTTTACCTTTCGTTAGCCCTTCGCTGCGCCGCCGCCGACGGTGCCGTCACCACAGCCCGCAGCCCGCCAGATGCCGGTGGATCTGGTTGCAGATGTGCCGGCAGCAGCGTGCGCGCCATCTCGATCGCAATGGACGGGGCGGCGCCCTGACCGAAGGCAGAGATTGCCGCGCGCACTGTCTCAAGGAACAGCATTTCCTCCTCGACAATCTGGCCGTAGCGCGCAGCGATCGGGCCGACGAGCCCATAAGCGAGCAGAACGCCGAGGAAGGTGCCGAGAAGGGCGGCCCCGATCATGCCGCCCAGCACGGCCGGCGACTGGTCGATCATGCCCATCGTCCGGATGATCCCAAGCACCGCCGCGACGATGCCGAGCGCAGGCAAGGCGTCAGCCAGCGTATTCAGCGCCGCAACCGCCTTCATCCGCTGGCCGGCATGGGTGTCGATTGCCTGGTTCATCCGCGCGGCTGCGCGCGCCGGGTCCGACAGGTCGAGCGCCATCAGCCGGAACGCATCGCAGATGAGCGCTCGCGCCTCAGGTGCCCGGGCCAGGGCCGGCGCGCGCGCAAACAGCGCCGAACGTTCAGGCGCCTCGACATCGGCTTCGATTGCGACAAAGCCACCCTTGCGGACGGCGCGCATGAGCTGGGCCAGCACCTCGAATTGCTGCGCATAATCCCTGCGGCTGAAGCGCGCGCCGCGGAAGGCGCGCCAGAAACCCGCAAAGGCCTCGCGGGCCACCTGCGGCGAGTTGCCGAGCATCACTGTGCCAACCGCTGCCCCGCCGATGAGCCCGAGCTCCAGCGGCAGCGCATGCAATACCGCCGGCCCGCTCGTCAGCGCGAGCCCGCCGCCAACGAGGGCGAAGATGATCAGAAAACCGAGGAGTTGCAGCATGCTGCCATCCATGCGCCCTCTGCCTTAAGGCCGCGTTGCGGGGCACATCACGGACTGGACATTTGCTCGACCGGCGGCACAGAAAAAGTCATGACCGGTTCGACTGATCCGGCGCCCGACCAGTCGCGCCCCGACCGGCGGGGCGCCTTCATCCTGCTCTTCTTTGCCCTGATGGCGATTGGCGCCGGCAATACGATGCTGCTGGCAGCTGTGCTGCCGCAACTCACCCGCGAGCTCGACATGCCGGACTGGATGGCCGGCGCAGTTTTTTCGCTCTCGGCGCTGCTCTGGTCGCTCGCCTCGCCTTTCTGGGGCGAGCGCTCAAATCGGTGGGGCCGGCGCACCGTCGCGGCGATCGGACTGGCGGGCTACAGCATCTCGATGCTGCTCATCTGGCTGACCGGCGCCCTCGCGCTCGGCGGCGTGCTCACCAATATCGCCGTGATTTTTGTCTGCCTCGCGCTCGCCCGCTCGCTGTTCGGCCTCATCGGCTCGGCCGCCAATCCGGCGGCGCAGGCCTATGTTGCCGACCGGACAAGCAAGGCCGAACGCCAGAGCGAGATTGCCTTCCTCTCTTCCGGCTTCAGCGTCGGCAGCGTCGTCGGTCCAGCCTTTGCGGCTGCGCTCGTCGGGCTCGTCGGCATCCTTGCCCCTGCGCTGTTCACGGCGCTGCTGGCTGCGCTGATGGCCGCCCTGATCTGGTTTCGCCTGCCGGAGCAGCGCGCCCCGGTGACCGATGCCGTCCGCCTCGAAGCCGAATTTGCCGCGCGCGGCCTCTGGTATTCCGACCGTGTACTGCCTTTCCTCGTCTACGCCGTCGGCCTGTCGCTCGTAACCGGCGTGCTGACGCAGGTGTTCGTCTTCGCCGTGATGGACAAGCTCGGTGTTGGCGGCCGCGAGGCGGCGCAATACACCGGACCCGCCTTCACGGTCGGCGCCCTCGCCGTGCTGCTCGCCCAACTTGTCATCATTCCGCGCCTCAATCTGCGCAACAAGACCCTGATGTGGGCTGGCTGCATTCCGCTGATCATTGGCACCCTGATCATTGTCTTTGCCCAAGATTTTGCGAGCCTCCTGATCTCGCAATTCCTGATCGGCCTCGGCCAGGGGCTTGCGCGGCCCGGCTTCTCAAGCGGCGCCTCACTGGCCGTCTCGCCGCAGCTGCAGGGCAATGTGGCCGGGCTGGTCATCTCTGCCAACGGCATGGGCTACATCGTCACGCCCTTCTTCGGCCTCTTCTTCTATGAATATGTTGATCGGGCCCTTCCCTTCTATCTCTGTGCAGCAATGCTGCTCGGCATGCTGCTCTATGCCCGCTTCGGGATGAAGGACGGGCTTGGAGAAGTCCGGGAGGACGAGCCGTCAGGGTCCTGATGGAGAAGGCTTCCGCCAACGTCCTGCCCGGCGTAAAGGCTGGCGCCTATGGTTCTGTCTATCACTGTCCTTGGCATCGAAACGAGTTGTGACGAAACCGCCGCCGCCGTGCTGCGCCTTGACGGCGGGCGCGTGCATCTGATGTCAGACATAATTCACAGCCAGCTTGCGGAACACGCGCCCTATCTCGGCGTCGTGCCCGAGATTGCCGCCCGCGCGCATGCCGAGATTGCCGACCGCACCGTCACCGCGGCAATGGATGCCGCCGGCCTCGGCTATGGCGATCTTGACGCCGTGGCCGCGACGGCCGGACCCGGCCTCATCGGCGGCGTTCTGGTCGGGCTGATGACCGGCAAGGCAATTGCCCAAGCCGCGGCCATCCCGTTCATCCCGGTTAACCACCTCGAAGGCCATGCGCTGTCGCCGCGGCTCGCGGCCGACTGCCCCTTCCCTTACCTCCTCCTGCTCGTCTCGGGCGGGCATTGCCCGTTCCTTGAGGTTGGCGGGCTCGGGCAGTATCGCCGTCTCGGCTCGACGATCGACGATGCCGTGGGCGAGGCCTTCGACAAGGTTGCGAAAGCCTTGGGACTGGGCTTTCCGGGTGGACCGGCTGTTGAGCGCATGGCCGCTTCCGGCGACCCGGCCGCTTATGCGTTTCCGCGGCCACTGATCGGGCGCCCGGGTCTTGATATGAGCTTTGCAGGGCTCAAATCCGCGGTCGCTCGCGCCGCCGAAACAGCAACAGACGAGATGGCGAAGGCCGACATCTGCGCGAGCTTCCAGGCGGCCGTCTGCGATGTGCTTGCCGCTCGCAGTGCGGCGGCGCTTGCGGCCTTCGCTTCGGGCGATGGCGAGAAACGCTTTGTCGTGGCCGGCGGCGTGGCTGCCAACCGGACCATCCGCGCTGCCCTTGAGGCCGCCGCGGCGCGTGAAGGCGCGCGCCTAATCGCCCCGCCCGCCCGGCACTGCACCGACAATGCAGCGATGATCGCGCTGGCAGGCGCCGAACGCCTGGCCTCGGGGCTCGTCGATCCGGATGACGGCCTCAGCGCGCCGGCTCGTCCGCGCTGGCCGCTCGACACCCTGTCAGCCAGCATGGCCCCTGTCTATGGAAGTGGCCGTCGCGGCGCGAAAGTCTGACCCACCGGCAGCAGTCATCCTTGAGCTGTGAGACGGGCCGGACCCGAAGCGCCGCGTGCGGCGAGGGAGCCGGCCCGCTCCGTCAGATGACGAAGCTTGTCAGCCCAAGCGTTGCAGCGACGACGATCGCGGAGGCGGGAATCGCGACGAGGAAGGCAAGAATGGCGTTGCGGGTTTCTTCGGCAGAGCGGGTCATGGGGTCAGGTCCTTCGGGCTATCGGGCGGCAGTCATCGCCGCCCTTAAGCGTTATATGGCGCTTCCCTGACGATTAATCAATGAACAAAATCAAAATTATTTATTAGTCAGCTTTCATGGCCCGGACTGCGGACGATCCCTCATGTGCAGGACACGCGGCGCGCACGGAGGCCGGCAGGCCTTCCCAAGCGGCTGGCACAACGGCCCCCGGCGACAGCCCCGCCAGCATCAGGTCAAGCACGCCATCGAGCTCGCGCTGCAGTTTCGGCAGGGTCAGCATTGAGAAAAGCTGCGGGAAGCGGAACTTCATCAGCCCCGACTGCATCATCTCGGCCGTCTCATTCGGGTGTGCGAGCGGCCGGAATTCGCCTTTGCTCACACCGTCGAGGAGGATACGCACGAGATAAGTGCGCTCATGCGCCAGCGCCTCGTTCATGAACAAGGGCCGCTCGCGGGCAAGCACCTCAGCCACTTCAAGGATCTTTGCATCCTCAGCAATCGCCGTGTAGGTCCGGGCGAGATCAAAGTGAAAAAACTCCCTTAGCCGGTCGACGGCACTCGCGGGGCGGCTGGCAATGTCCTCATGCACTTCGGAGGCTTGCGCGTTGAACTTGCGCGCCATCGCCTCGGCGATGTCGAGCTTTGACGCAAAGAAGCGATAGATGTTGCCCGCCGACATGTTGCAGTCGCGCGCTATCTCCGCCATCGTTGTTTTCGCATATCCGTAGTGGAGAATGCGTTCGACGGCAGCGAGCAGGATCTGCTGGCGAATTTCGTCTGTCTGGGCCATGGATCACCTTTATCAGGCCACCAACCAGACTATCCAAAATTTCTGAACATTCAATATAGTATTCAGTATCCAATTGCACAACGTGCGGTTGGGGCCGTGACTTACCTCGCCCGTCTTAAGGTGTACCCATGCCGCTTTACTGCCTTCACTGCCTCGATGATGAGATCGGTGGCCCTGCCCGCCGCGCCGCAACCCGCCCTGCCCATCTTGATTGGGTCGCCGGCCTCGGACCGATTGTGCGCATGGCCGGGCCGCTGTTCGACGAAGGTGGCCGTATGACGGGCTCGGTCTTCCTGATCGAAGCGGAAAGCCTCGACGCCGTGCGTGCTCTCCATGCCGCAGACCCCTACGTGAAGGCGGGCGTCTTCGGCGAGGTCCGAATTCACGAGACACGCTGGGCCATCGGTGATGGAAAACCGGCATGAAACAATGCACGTTCGGCAATCTCAACCACGCCTGAGGTTTGATCTGCCGGGGCCCTGCCAAAAGGCGGGCGGGCCTGCCGAATAAGGGGACCTGTTGATGATTGATTTCCCGGACCGATGGGTCCGGCTCAAGGTGATCAGCCAGCCCGGAACGGTGCTGCCGCCTCTGGAGGACGGCGCCGAGCGGTCCTGGACAGGATATGGCCCGGATGGCCGCCGCTCGGGCTATGTTGCCGAAAGCGCGGGTTGAGCCGGAGGGGTGAGAAGGTCATAGCCGAGATCATGCCGGAAGGCGCTCCGTACACGGTCGGCATAGATCGTGTACGCCGTATCACGGAACAGCGTTGCCGGCGCCTCCTGCCGGTTTTGCAGGACATTCGGCTCACCGTTCGGATCAATGCGCAGCGCCATCGCGCCCTTCGTGCCCGCGGCCAGCGCCGCATCAAGCGCCGCCGCACCGAGCCCGAGATGCCAGTAGTCCGAAATGGCTGACAGCACGGCGCGCGCATCGCGTTCCGTCGCCTCATAGGTGACCGTGAGGACGCGCCCGGGCATTGCCTGCGTGAGCTCGCCCCACCGGTTCCAGAAGCGCGCGAGCCACCATACGTCGCAGCGATAGCGC
>NZ_JBRCLD010000090.1:0-11337 GCF_053487655.1 Thermaurantiacus sp.
GCTGTCGAAGGCGGAATTGATGTCGGCGCTGTCGGTGATGGGTTGGCGGATCGGCCTGCCCGCGGCGAGCGAATCCTCGTCCATCGCGCCGAGCGCCTGGGCAAGCTCGAGCGCGCGCGTGCCAAGATCAGGCCGCCATTCCAGTCCCAGCTGGTTCCCCATCCAGGTGGCGAAGCTCTCGTTGAGCCAGAGGTCGTCCCACCAGCGCGGTGTCACGAGATTGCCAAACCACATGTGCGCAAGCTCATGGGCCATCACGACGCCGAAGCTGCGCACCTGCTGGATCGGCGCGTCGTCGTCCAAGAGGAGGAGCGTGTCGTCGAAGGTCACGAGCCCGACATTCTCCATGGCGCCGCCCATGATGGGGGACGCAATCACATCGAGCTTGGCAAACGGATATTCGGTCCCGAAATAGCGCTCGGCCAGTGCGAGGATTTTCGGGGTCTCGGCCAAGGCGAAGCTGAGGCGGCCGCCCTGCCCCTTGGTTGCAATGGCGCGGAAGGGAAGCGCGCGGCTGCGCACCGCGTTGGGCGGGATGCTGGCCTCGACCACATCGAAATCGCCCACCGCGAGCGCGACGAGATAGGTCGGCAGCGGCTCAGAAGGCGCAAAGTCGTGGCGAGTCCAGCCGCGGCCGGCGGGCCTTGCCGCCACTTCAGGCGTATTGGCAAAGGCCTTGAGGCCCGAAGGCACGGTAAGCGAGACGGTGAAAGGCGTCTTGTGGCGCGGCTCGTCAAAGCCGGGGAAGACACGGCGGGCGTCGATTGCCTGGAACTGGGTCCAGGCATACCAGCTCTCGCCCACCTTCACCCGGTAGAGACCCTCGGCTGCAGTCATGAACGGTGCCTCATGGACAAAGCGGAGGGTGTGGGTTCCCGCAGGCAGGGTCTTTGGCAGGCGCAGCGCGATGACGCCGGTCTCATGCACTTGCGTTGCCGCCGCGCGCAGCGTCTGGCCGGCATCGGTTTTCACCTCGGCGCGCTTGATGCGGATCCCGCGGCCGTGGAGGAACAGCATGTCGCGCGCCTCGGCAAGGCGGATCCGGATCTCGGTCTCGCCGGAAAAGCGATCCCTCGCCGGGTCGACCTTGAGCACGATGCGGTAGTCGAGCGGTTGGACGGTCTGGGCGAGCTCGCCGACCGGAACGGCGGCTTGGGCCAGGGGCGCAAGGACAAGCGCCAAAAGGGCGAAGAGAAACCGTGCCAAGGCGAACTCCTGTTGCGGCGAAACTTGAAGGTGGCGAGGAGCGGGCGCCAGGGGCAGCAAGGGGTTGCCGGCAGCCCGGAGGGAGGCAAGAGGGAGAGCAGGGCAGCAGCGCGTGTCGACCATCCTCAACCCAACGCGGATTATCCCGGCCGCCTTCCTGGTTGGAATTGGCGTCGGGACTGCCCTCCTCATGCTGCCGCTCGCCCGCGCAGGCGAAGGCAGCGCCCCCTTCGTCGTCGCCCTCTTCACTGCCACTTCCGCCTTCTGCGTGACCGGCCTCACCGTCGTCGATACGGCGACCTACTGGAGCGGCACGGGCCACGCCATCATCCTCCTGCTCTGCCAGCTCGGCGGGCTCGGAATCATGACCGGGGCAACGCTGCTCGGCCTGCTGGTGACCGGGCGCAACCGGCTGTCCGCACGCATCCTCCAGCGCGCCGAGATGCGCTCGCTCGACATGGGTGACGTCGGCGGCGTGGTCAGGGTCGTCGTCATCCTGACGGTCGCGGTCGAAGGCGTGCTTGCCGCCGTGCTCAGCCTCAATTTCCTGCTTCGCGATGGCCTCGCGCCCCTTGACGCGCTGTGGAACGGCATGTTCCACGCCGTATCCGCCTGGAACAATGCTGGGTTCGCGCTCGGCGCCGTCGCCACGCCCGGCATGGCGCGCGACGGCGTCCTGCTTGCTTGCCTCATGGTGGGCGTGCTGCTCGGCGGCTTCGGCTTTCCCGTGCTGCACGAGCTCCGGCAGGAATGGCAAACGCCAGCACGTTGGTCCATCCACACCAAGCTGACGCTTGCAGGAAGTGCGATCCTGCTCCTCCTCGGCTGGCTGGTCACGCTCATCGCCGAATGGAGCAACCCGGAAACGCTGGGGCCGGCAGCACCGGGATGGAAGATGGTCGAGGCGCTGTTCCACTCGGTGATGACGCGCAGCGGCGGCTTTGCCACCATGGACATGACCGCGCTTCACGACGAGACCCAGGCCCTTTCCTGGGGCCTCATGCTGATCGGCGGCGGCAGCGCCTCGACCGCAGGCGGGATCAAAGTGACGACCTTCTTCCTGCTCGGCTTCGTCGCGCTCGCCGAGGTGCGCGGCCAGGGGGACGCCAATATCTTCCGCCGCCGGATCGCCCCCGATGTCCAGCGCCAGGCGCTGCTGATTGCCCTGCTCGCGGTCGGCACCGTCAGCCTTGCCGTCTTCGTGCTTCTCATGCTGACCGAAATTCCAGTCGAGTACGTCGTCTTCGATTCCATATCCGCATTTGCAACCGTTGGGCTGTCAACCGGCGCCGCCGCCGCGCTGCCGCCGGAAGGGCAGGTCGTCATGGCACTTCTCATGTATGTTGGCCGGGTTGGCATCATCACGGCAGCAGCTGCAGTTGCACTGCGCCGCGGCAAGCCCCAGTATCGCTTCCCGGAGGAGCGCCCGATCATTGGCTGAGACCCGAATCGATGCGGTTGCCATCATCGGCCTCGGCCGCTTCGGCACGGCAGTCGCGCGCGAGCTGGCGCGAATGGGCCGCGACTTCCTTGCCATCGACGAGAAGATGGAAATCGTCCAGCAGATGGCGGACGAGTTCGCCAATGTGGTGCAGGCGGATTCGACCAACCCGGCAACCTTGAGGCGGCTCGGTGTCCACGAGCTTGGCGCAGCGGTGGTCGCAATCGGCAGCGATCTTGAGGC
Source organism: Thermaurantiacus sp. (assembly GCF_053487655.1). Lineage (NCBI taxonomy): Bacteria > Pseudomonadati > Pseudomonadota > Alphaproteobacteria > Sphingomonadales > Sphingosinicellaceae > Thermaurantiacus > Thermaurantiacus sp. The sequence continues at coordinate 2,891 of NZ_JBRCLD010000090.1, forward strand.
AAGCGTGCTGACCGTGCTCGCCCTTTCCGAGCTCGGCGTGCCCGTCATCTGGGCCAAGGCCGTCAATGATCGCCACAAGCGCATTCTCCAGCGCACTGGCGCCCACCATGTGGTGATGCCCGAGGCCGACCGCGGCCGGCGAGTGGCCCACCTCGTCTCGACCCGGATGATGGACTTCATCGAGCTCGACGACGGCTATGCCTTCGTGAAGACGACACCGCCCGACGTGCTGGTGGGCAAGCCGCTCTCTGACACGCACATCCGCGAGAAGTTCGGCGTGACCGTCGTCGGCGTGAAACGGCCAGGCGAGTGCTTCACCTACGCGACCGAGGCAACCGTGGTGCAGCGCGGCGACATCCTCATCGTCTCTGGCCCCACTGAGAAGGTGGAGCGCTTCACCCAGCTCGCCTGATCCCCATCGCCGATCGCGGTGGCAAAGAGTCTGCTTGCAAGATCGGAACATGAGTAGAACATAAGGCGAACAATGCGCCCGATGCCGCCCCGATTCGCGCCCGTCCCGCCCAGCCCTTCCGGCCCGGCCCGGCTGGCAGAGCTTCGCGCCCGCCTCGCCGCGCACGAAACGTCTCCCGCGGCCTCGGCCGTGCCGCGCCTGCCGCTCGCCCCCGCCATTGACCAGGCGCTCGGCGGCGGCCTCGAACCTTATGCCCTCCACCTCCTCCTCCCCGCCACCCCTCACGCCCATGCTGCAACCGCCCTGCTTGCCGCCCTGCTTGCCGGGCGCACCCAAGGCGAGCTCCTGTGGGCGACAACCGCCCGCGACCTGTTCGCCCCCGGCCTCGCCCAGGCCGGCCTTTCGCCCTCCCGCCTCCTCATCGCCCGTGCCGACAGCGACTGCGCCGCGCTCGCCGCCATGGAAGAGGCGATGGGTGCTGCCGCCGTCGTCGTCGGTGAGATCCGCCGCGCCGGCTCCTGGCTGATGGCGGCCTCGCGCCGGCTCCAGCTGCGCTGCCAGAGCCGCGGCACGCTCGCCCTCCTCCTCCTCCGCAAACCCGGGCTTTCAGTGCCGACAGCCGCCCGCACCGTCTGGAGCGTCGCGCCCGCACCGTCCGCCCTTCCCGCCCATCGCCCGCTTTTTGCCGGTGTGGGCGGCGTGGGGCTTGGGCCGGCCCGGCTTCAGCTCACGCTCGCGCGCGCCCGTGGACCCGCTGCGGCTGCGCTTCCCCGCACCTGGCTCGTCGAACCGTCCGGAGCTGCCGATGCCCCGTCTCCTCTCGCTGTGGTTGCCGAACTGGCCGGTGGAACGGCTGCTGCGCGCCCGCCGCAGCACCGCGTCGCCGGGGCCGCCGCCTGAGCCCTTCGTCCTCGTCCGCGAAGCCCGCAACTGCCAGGAAGTCGCCGCCGCCTCAGCAGAAGCGCTGCGGCTGGGCATAAAAGCAGGCGAGCCGCTCGCCCGGGTCCGCGCCCGCCTGCCCGGTCTTCATGTCGAGCCACATGATGCCGCAGCGGATGCTGCCGCGCTCGCGCGCCTCGGCCACTGGCTGCGCGCCCGGATGAGCCCGCTCGTCGCCCTCGACCCGCCCGATGGCCTCTTCCTGGAAGCTGCCGGCGCTTCCCACCTGTTCGGCGGCGAAGCGCGGATGCTCGAGACCCTCGTTGCCCGGCTGGCACGCTCCGGCCTCTCCGCCCGCGCCGCCCTTGCCGACACCGCCGGCGCCGCCCATGCGCTCGCCCGCTTCGCTGCCGCGCCCACGCTTGTCGTGCCGCCCCACGCCCACCCCGAATCACTCGCCCCCCTCCCGGTCGCCGCCCTGCGCCTGCCAGCAGAAGACGCTGCCGGCCTCGCCCGCCTCGGAATCGCAACCATCGCTGATCTTCTTGCCCTCCCCCGCGCCAGCATCGGCCGGCGCTTTGGCCTTCCCCTCCTGCGGCGGCTCGACGCAGCCCTCGGCCAGGCCGGCGAGCCCCTGGGCTTCCTCCCCCACCCCGAGCAGCTGGCCGTCACCCTCCCGCTTGCCGAGCCTGTCGCCGAGCCGCAGGCCCTCCACGCCCTCATCGACCGGCTGGTCCCGCTGCTCTGCCAGAAGCTCGCGCAAGGAGGGCAGGGCGCCCGCCGGCTTGATCTCCTGTTCCAGCGCCTCGACGGCACCATTGCTGCCGTCCGCACTGGCACTGCTGCCCCCAGCCGCGAAGTCGCCCATCTCGCCCGCCTCCTGCATCTGCTGGTGGACGGAGTCGATCCCGGCTTCGGCATCGAGGCGGCAACGCTCGCCTGCCCGCTCGCCGCCACGCTGCCGCCGCAGCAGCAGGGCCCCGACTCGGGCCCCGGCCTCGCCGAGACGGTGGACCGCCTTGCCGCGCGGCTGGGCGAGGGCGCCGTCTTCCGCCTCGCTCCCAGGGCCGCGGCCTTCCCCGAGGCGAGCGTCGTCAGCGCCCCGCCGCTTGCCACCATTTCTGGAAGCTGGCCGGCGCACCTCCCCCGCCCCACCCGCCTCGTCGAGCCGCCCGAGCGGGTGGATGCAATCGCCATGCTCCCCGACCGGCCGCCGGTCATGTTCGTCTGGCGCGGCCGCCGCCACCGGGTGCGCGCCGCCGATGGCCCGGAGCGGATGCACGGCGAATGGTGGACCGAGCCGGCGGGCCCCGTGCGAGACTATTTCGTCGTCGAGGACGAGGAGGGCGCCCGCTTCTGGCTGTTCCGCTGCGGCGACGGCGAGGATCCGGCAACCGGCGACTTTTCCTGGCACCTCCACGGCCTCTTCGGCGCCTGAGCCACGGGCACGCACTGCGCCCCCAAGCGCATATGCCAAGCAGCATTGCCACCCGCCTGCTGCCCCCTTAGATTACGCCGGCGCTTGAGGCAGGAGTGTCCATGGCCGCGCCGCGCACGGTCCGATTCCGCGACGTTCTCAGCTGGGCTGGCCCGATCCTCGGTGCCGACCGCGGGTTCCTCGCGCTGGCAATCGTCTACGGTGTCGGCCTGTCGCTGCTGTCGCTTGCAACGCCCATTTCCGTCCAGATGCTGATCAACCAGGTGGCGACCGGGCTTGAGACTCCGCTCGTCGTCTTGAGCCTCGCGCTGCTCGGCCTCCTTCTGCTGTGGGCCATGCTCGCCTCGCTTCGCACCTGGCTCATGGAGCTGTTCAAGCGCCGCTTCTCCGCGCGTCTCGTCGCTGAAATCACGGTCCGCGCAGTTCACGCCGAAGATCCCTATTTCCTCGACACGCGCAAGGCCGACATCTTCAACCGCTATTTCGAGATGATGACGGTCCACAAGTCCGTCCCCAGCCTCGTCGTCGGCAGCTTCACCATTCTTCTGCAAGCCGGAGTGGGGATTATCGTCACATCCTTCTATCACCCCTTCTTCCTGGTCTTCAATACGCTCTTTGTCCTTCTTCTCACTGCCATTTGGTCGATCTTCCTGCGCGGTGCGATGCGGACTTCGATCGAGGTCTGCAATGCGAAATACCACCTTGCCCATTGGCTGGAGAGCGTGGGCGCCTCCGATGGCTTCTACAAGTCGGCAGCGCACATGGATTTCGCCTACCAGCGCTCCGAGCAGCTGACGGCAGACTATATGCAGGCCCGGGTTCGCCATTTCCGCTGGAGCTTTCCCCAGACCATTGCCCTCTTCATCCTCTATGCCGTTGCGAGTGCGGCACTGCTTGCACTTGGCGGCTGGCTTGTCATTGAAGAGCAGTTGTCCATCGGCCAGCTGGTTGCCGCCGAGCTCATCTTGGCTGGCGTCTTTTACGGCGCTGCCCAGCTCGGCCCTTATATTGAGGATTTCTATGATCTCGTCGCTGGTCTTGAAGAGCTGAACCAGCTCTACAGTCTTCGCCGCGAGCCCGTGGAAGGCCGCCATGTCTTGGCACCCGCCAGCGCCGACTTGCGGCTGATGGCCGTCCGTTTCCACCACAGCTCGGGCCCGGTCCTGTTCGACTTCGAGATCCCCGAGGGCTCCAAGCTCATTGCGTCCGGCGATCCGGGCATGGAGCGGCTTTTCAGCCATCTCTTGAAGCGCCACAACCGGCCGGAAAGCGGGCTGGTAACGCTAGGCGGCATCGACATCACAGCCCTTGATCGCGTGCGCCTTAGAACCGAGATCGTGGTGCTCGACCGTCCCAACATGGTCGAGACCACGATCGAGACCTATCTTGCGCTCTCCAACGTGAGCGGCGATCCGGCCGATATTACGGCCGCGCTCCGCCTTGTCGGTCTCGAAGACCGGATCGCCATGCTGCCAGATGCGATGAAGACCGTCATGTCGACGACTGGGTGGCCGTTGAGCTTGCCCAAGACCATGCAGCTCAAGCTTGCAGCTGCCATCCTGTCGCGGCCGCGGATCCTGGTGCTGTCGCCGCTTCTCGATATGGTCTCGGTCCACCGCCTCGAGGATGTCTTCCGCCATTTCGCCAGCACCTCCACCACGCTTATCCATTTCACCAACCGGCCGGATGATCTGACCCTCGACGGTTTCTTGTGGATCGGTCGCGAAAAACAGATCCTCCTCAAGGATCGCACGGGCTTCGACCGGCTGCGCACCAGTGTGGGCAAAGGACGCCGACTTGTCGTTGCTTGAGGAAGACTACGCCCGCTTCCCGACCTTGTCTGGCATCCGGGTTCCCGGAATCGGTCGCGCCGTTGCCATCATGCTCGTGGCAACGCTTGTCATCGTCAGCGCCTTCCTGGCCTTTGCGCCCTGGGTGCAGACCGCCTATGGCGAAGGCCGGATCACCACGCTCGACCCTGCCGACCGAGTCCAGAACATCTCCGCCCTCGTCCCCGGTCGAGTCGAGGAATGGTATGTGCGCGAAGGCGAGCAGGTCGAGGCTGGCGACCCCATCGTCCGCGTCGTCGATACCGATCCCGACATCCTCGACCGGCTTGAAGCCGAGCGCAGCCAGACTGAAGCCGAAATCCGCGCTGCCGAGCAGGCCGTCCGGATCGCCCAGCTCGATGTCGGCCGCCAGCGCACGCTTGTCGCCGAAGGCCTTGCTGCCCCCCGCGACCTCGAGGCCGCGCAAATCCGGGTCGCCGATCTCGAAGCCAAGGTGGCCCAGGCCCGCGCCAAGCTCCAGGGCATCGACACCCGCATCAATCGCCTCGCACTCCAGGTGGTCGTTGCCCCGCGCGACGGCCGGATCCTGCAGATCCGCGCTCTCGACCAAGCAACCCTTGTGAAGGAAGGTGATGTCCTTGCCACCTTTGCGCCACGCCAGTCCCAGCCGGTCGTCGAGCTGTTCGTCCAGGGAGTCGATGTGCCGCTTGTCGAGGCTGGCCGGCGGGTCCGCCTCCAGTTCGAGGGCTGGCCGGCAGTGCAATTCTCGGGCTGGCCCTCGATCGCCCGAGGCGTCTTCGACGGTGTCGTCTATGCCACCGACGATGCCGCTTCCCCCAATGGCCTCTATCGCGTGCTCGTGCTCCCTGCAGCTGACCGTCCGCCCTGGCCGCAGGAGCCGGCAATTCGGCTTGGCGGCCAGGTGCGCGGCTGGGTCCTCATGGAAACGGTCACCGTCGGCTTCGAACTCTGGCGCCAGCTCAACCGATTCCCGCTGCAGGTCACACGTTCGGTAAGCGAAGGCGGCCTCATTCCGGCCGAGGCCCCCGCGAAGGGATCCGAGGGTGCGTAGGCGCCTCGCCGGCCTCCGGCCGGCGCTGGCCCTTGCTGCGCTCTGGCTAGTGCTGACCGCCCCCCTTTTTGCCCAGCCGCTGCTGCTTGCCGAAGTGCTGGAATCATCCCGCCAGCACGCGCCCCAGGTGCTCGAGGCCATGGCCCGGGTGCGCGCTGCCGAAGCCCGCCGGACGGAAGCCGAAGGCGCCTTCGACACGGTCGTGACCGGCACGGCCGAGACCCGCCTCTCGGGCACTTATGATGGCCGCCTGCTCGGTACCACTGTCACACGCCCCTTTTTGCGCCGAGGCGGCCAGATTTACGGTGGCTATCGGGTCTCTGGCGGCGATTTCCCCGTCTACGAGGATGAGAGCTTCACCAACCAGGGCGGCGAGCTCAAGGTTGGCGCCCTGTTCGCCCTCCTGCGGGACCGCGCCATCGACGACCGCCGCTTCGGCCTGTTCCTTGCCGATACGGCAGTTGCACTCGCCGAGACGGAGACGCTGCTGACTGCGATTGCCATCCAGCGGCGCGCCATCGACGCCTGGCTCGCCTGGGTTGCCGCCGGCCAGCGGCTCCGGGTCTACCGGGAACTGCTCGCCATTGCCGAGGAACGGCAGGATGGCTTCCGCCGCCAGGTAAGAGAAGGCGCAAGGCCAGCCATCATCGTGACGGAAAATGAGCAGGCCATCTTGCGCCGGCGGGCGCTTGTCGTTGATTCCGAGCGTGCGCTCGAGGCTGCTGCCGTGCGCCTCTCCATCTACTGGCGCGACGCTGACGGGCGCCCACAAGTCCCAGCGGAAGCTCGGCTGCCGCAAGCTCTTCCGCCGCCGCTGCCCATTGGCAACAGCAGCACCGACGCCCGCACCCGCCAGGCGCTCGGCACGCGGCCTGATGTGAAGGCAATCGATCTCCGCCTCGCCCAGGCGAGCGAGCAGCTCCGGCTTAATGAGAATCTCAGGAAACCCCGGGTCGACCTCAAGGTGGAGGCTTCGCGCGATCTCGGCGCCGAGGGGCTGGGTGGCCCGTCGCGCTCGGGCACGGAAACCAAGGTCGGCCTCGCCTTCTCATTACCGCTCGAGCAGCGCACCGCCTCGGGCCGGATCGCTGCCACCCGCGCTGAAATCCAGGCCTTCGCGCTCCGCCGCCGCCAACTGGAAGAGGAGATCAGCGTCACCCTCGATGCGCTCGACGCCGATGTCCGCGCCTCCCGCCGCCTGGTCGAACTGGCCGCGCGCGAACGCGAAGCCGCACTCGAACTGGCGCGTGCGGAACGGCGCCGGTTCCAGCTTGGCGCAAGCGATCTCTTCTTGACGACAGTGCGCGAGGAGGCTGCGGCTGATGCGGAAGTCCGCGCAATCGACGCAAGGCTGCGCCAGGCGGCCGCCCACGCGGACCTTGCCGCCGCCCTTGCCGATCTTTCCGCCCTCGGCCTCAGCCCGCCACCCTCCGGTTCGACCGTCCGAAATTGAAATTGGAACCGTCGAGGACAAATCAGTTCTGACAAACTCGGAAGGTTTGTTTCCATCACTTGCAATTTTCGTGCCGATCTCCTCGCACAGGTGTTTACCGAAAGGCCGCGTCATGCGTTACGTGGCCGTCGGTGTCACTGCTGTGCTGCTGGCCGCGCCTGCCACGGCCACGGTGTCGCTCGATTTCCGCCAGCTGGAGTTCGCCCTGGTCGCCATCGATGGCACCCCTGCCCCGCCAATGACGGCCTCAGCCTGGGGCTCGGTCCGGATCGTCTACACCGGTCCGGCCGTGCCACAGTATCTCAACATGAGGGTCGATGGCGAATGGCGTGTCGCCAACCTTCCCCTGCTTGCGTATGACGGTGTCGGCACCTTCACTGCCGCCTCTTTCGACCTCGGCGTGCCTGATGGCACTCGCGTCACCACGCTCGGCGATGGTTTCAGCGTCACCGCACACCCGCTCGAAGCCCCTCCGCCGATGACCGGTATCGCAGCGGTCGGTGTTCAAATCGTCGGCGGCGGCGGTCTTGGAGAAGAGACCGCCAACCCACCGACGGTCAAGCCACCACCCCCGCCGAAGCCCGGCAGCGAAGACGGCGACCGAATCATCGCTTCCGCCTTCCATAAGAACTTCCCGATCCAGCAATGCGCCTTCAACGCCTGCGTTTCCACTGCGGTATCGAGCAGTCTCCAGTTCCTGAACATGACCAGGAAGCTTGGAATCCCCGAGACCGATATCGAGCCGGACGACGTCGCGCGCATCCTCGGCACGCCCGCGCCCGGAAACTGGGACAGCTTGAAGGACAAGTGGGTTCACGGCAGAGGCTGGCGCGTCCGTGCCCGCCGCGTTTCCAATGTTGAGGAAGTTCTGAAAGCCGTAAAACCTGGTCAGGATGTCGAGATCGCGGTCACAACCGGTGCCGAGCCCACTGGCTCCGAGAATCCGGGGCACGTTGCGCCCGTGATCGCGGTCATTCGCCGTGCCGACGGCACCTTCTGGATCACTGTGGCGGAAGACACCCCGACCAGAGGAGCAAGCCCAACCGCAACCCTGACGACCTCTGGCCGGAGACGTTTATCTGGCTGCCAACTCCACAGAGATGCGTCGGAAACGGGTTCTATCACGACACGCGTTTTGCCTACGCGGTCGTCGAATCGGTCTTTCCGGAACCGGCAAGCTGGGCACTGCTTCTGGCCGGCTTCGGCCTCGTCGGCCTACGCCTGCGCTTTCATCCTCAGTCCTTGAGCTCGAACGTCAGCATCATCCGCACACGCCAGCCCTTGACTTCCCCGCCTTCAACGGTTGCCTCGATGTCCTTCACCCACACCCCCCGGATCTGATCGAGCGACTCGTCGGCCCGGCGCACGCCATTGCGAACGGCGTCCTCGATTCCCTCGCTTGA
>NZ_JBRCLD010000091.1:0-7014 GCF_053487655.1 Thermaurantiacus sp.
GGTGCTCGGAATCTGCAACGGCTTCCAGGTGCTGACCGAGGCCGGGCTTCTGCCGGGCGCCCTCATGCGCAACGCCGGGCTCGACTTCCTCTGCCGCGACGCGAGGCTCGAAGTCGTCAGCGCGGACAGCCCCTTCACCCGCGGCTATACGGCGGGCGAGACCATCACCGTCCCGATCGCCCACCATGACGGCAACTTCCAGGCCGACGCTGAGACACTCGACCGGCTCGAGCAGCAGGGCCAGGTCGCCTTCCGCTACGCCGAAGAGGTCAATGGCTCGGCCCGGCGCATCGCGGGCATCCTGAACGACAAGCGCAACATCCTCGGCATGATGCCGCATCCCGAACGCTGCGTGGAGCCCGCCCACGGCAACCAGGACGGCCGCCGCCTGTTCGAGGGGCTCTTGTCAATCCTCGCCTAGATTTGCGTCCGGAAGGGCGTGAAATCGGTTTCGACATCATAGACATCGAGGCCCTCGGCGCGCTTCATGAAGCCCACCACCTTATAGGTGACGGGGGTGAGCGCCGCCTCCCAGCCCACCTTCAACAGGTAGTTGGTCAGCATCACCGTCAGAACCAGCGACGTCTCCCACACGCCCCAGAAGGCCAGCGGGTAGAAGAGGAGGCTGTCCACCCCCTGGCCCACCGCCGTCGAGCCGATGGTCCGAGTCCAGAGCCAGCGGCCCTTGGTCAACACCTTCATCCGCGCCAGCACATAGGCATTTGCGATCTCGCCGGCCCAGAAGGCGAGGATCGAGGCAGCGAAGATGCGCGGCACTTGTCCGAACACCTGCGCCATCGCTTCCTGTCCCTTCCAGTCGGGTGCAGGCGGGATCCAGACGATGAAGGCGGCCATGCCGGCAGCGAAGGCCGCAGCGACAAAGCCCACCCACACCACCCGCCGGGCCCGGGCATAGCCATAGACCTCGGTCAGCACGTCGCCCAGCACATAGGACAGCGGGAAAAACAGGATGCCGGCGCCGAAGACGGTTGCGCCAAGGTGGGGAAGCTCGACTTCGGCCACCTTGCCCGCGCCAATAAGGTTCGAGCAGATGAGAATGGCAACGAAGGCGGCCATGCAATAGTCATAGTAGCGAAGCCGCCGCCCTGTGATCTCAGAGGCCTCGACTGCGCGCACGCCTTCCGGCTCGACGACAGCAACCTCGGGCTGGCGAGTCATCGGCGTCCCCCGGCTGGCACGAGGGTCAGCTTCCAGCGTGGCGGACCAGGCAGAAAGGGGGTCGCGCGCCCCTCCACCCAGGCCTGGTGGCCAGCAAGATAATAGGGCGCGCGCGGGTTCCCGGCCTGGCTTCCGGGCATGTGGAAGATTCCCTCCGCCTCGTGCCCGGGCGAGACTGCGAACCGCTCGGAGGCACCGAAGCCGGGCGCCTGCGCGCGCACCGTCGAGCGGTCGCCAGGCACTGGCACTTCCGGCGGGTCCGTCACCCAACCGATGAAGGGGAGCACGCGCGCCAGCGGGTGCTTCACTCCTGCCACGCCATAGCCGCCCCAAGTGAAGCTGGCCGGGTCGCGCCCCACTTCCTTCACAAGCTCCGCGAGCTTCGACTCGAGATAGGCGTCCCAGCCGGCATGGCCGGGCGGCAGCAGCTCCTCCGGCCGCGCATCGAGCACGCGGCGAATGCTGCCCTCGGCTTGTGCGGGTGCAAACGTACGGCGGAAGCCGACAGGCTCGGGCTTGCCGCCAAGCCAGGCTTCGTAGAGCCCTTCCAGCACCAGCCGGCGGAACCGGTCCACCAGCCGGAAGGCGACCGACTCCGGCACCGCCCGCCCGTCCCAGGCGGCAAGATAGGGGCGAAGCGCCTGGAGCTTCGCATCCCCCGGGCGCCTGGCGATCTCGGCTGCGAGCAATGCGGCCCACCAGCCATTGCGTGGCGAGACATCGTCGAGCTGGATCGCAAGCATATCCGCCGGCGCGAAGCGGTTCTTCGCGAACAAGAGGTCCCGGATCCGGCCCGCACGACCCCCTGTATCATAGCCGCCATCGCCCAGCAGCGGATAGGCGTTGCCGCCGATCACGCGCGCGTTCGCAGTCCAGATCCGCCCGGATGGCGGGTTCATGACCACCGGCACGGCGCCGGGCTCGAGCATCCCAGCCCAGCCCGCCCTGCCATCGGCGAAGGAGACGGCATCGCGCCCGTCGAAGCCGAAGCGGGCCGGCACTTGGCCCATGATGGTCCAGCCGATATTCCCCTCACGGTCCCCCACCACCAGATTCTGTTGCGGCAGGGCAGCGCTGTGGGCAATGGCGATGGCTTCCTCCACGCTGCTGGCCGCCTCGAGCGCGAGGAAGGGCGCGAGCCGCACGGCATCGGGCGCATGCGCAGTCCAGCGCATGGCAATCGTGCGACCAAGCGCATCCGTTCCCACCACCGGGCCCCATATGGTCTCACGCACCTCCAGCCGCTCGGCGCCAGTGCGGTGGGCCAAGACCTCGGCGTGCACGACAAACGGCCGCTCACCGTCCGGCGTCCGGTAGAAGCCGGGCCGCGTCTCTTCGACAATCACCGCATCGGCCGTGTCGATATAGCTGTTGGTGAAGCCCCAGGCGATCCGCCCGGTCGAGCCCGCCACCACGAACATGGCCCCAGGGAGAGTCACGCCAGTCGCATCGAGCTCCCCTCGCACCACCAGCCGTGCCCGGTACCAGGTGCCCGGAACGGTCAGCCCCAGGTGCATGTCGTTTGCCACCAGCGCAGCCCCACTGGTCGAGAGCATGCCTGAAACTGCCCAGTTGTTGCTGCCCGGAACGGACGCTTCCACCAGCTTCCCGGCCCCGGTTTCTTCCCGGGGCAGCAAATGCTCGGGCATCGGTGGCTCTGGCAGGCGGCTGCCATCGAGCGGCGCGTCCAGCGGGGTCGTCTCGGGGTAGAGAAAGTCCGCCAGCGCCCGGCCGCCACGCGCTTGCGCGCGCGCCCGGTCCATCTCCCGCTGCGGCGTGGCGGGCTGTAAATTGAGATACATGGCGAACACGGCAAGCAGCGTATCCTCCGCCGCCCAGGGCTCGGGTGCCCGCAACAGGGCCATATGCTCGAACGGACGGCCGCCGAGATCGGCAAGGCCCGCATTCACGCCCGCCACATAGGCATCGAGGATGGCGCGCTCGTCCGCCTTCATCCCGGCCACCATGGCGCGCGCCCGGGCGCGAAAGCGATGCCGCCTCACCTGCCGGTCGATGGCGAGCGCCGGCGGGCCAAGGAAGGCGGCGAGTTCGCCAGCGGCTGTCCGCCGTAGCGTCTCCATCTGGAAGAAGCGCTCCTGGGCGTGGAGATAGCCGAGCGCCTGCGCCACATCGAGGCGGCTGGCGCCAGTGATGGTTGGCACCCCTTCCAAGTCGCGCGTGATGGTAACCGGCGCATCGAGGCCGGCCATGGTGAGCTCGCCTTCGAGCCGGGGCTTCGAACCCTCCATTGCCCGCCACACCGCAACCACCCAGGCCGTAACAAGGATCATTAGGATGGCAAAAAGCGCCAGCGCCGCCTTGCCCAGCCTCTGCCACACCGACGCCCGCGCTGGTTCGCCCCGCATCGCTGCCCCTTAGCGCAACTGCTGGCAACGGAAAGCCCGCCCGGCCCGGTGCGACTGGATTTCCCGCTTCCGGCTGCAGGCCCTGCTGCGCTATCGATTGCCTGTGATCGACTCCAACCCGATCGAGGAGTTCCGCGTTGCGCTTGAAGCCTGCGCGCGGGCGCTTGGGCGCCGCCCGGAACTGCAGCTCTCCTACACGGCGGACAAGCCCGCCTTGACCGGCGACAGCGCCCGCGTGCCCCAGCCGGGCCGCGCGCTTGCCCCTGAACAGGTGGCCGAAGCCCGCGGCTGGGCTGACCGTTTTGCCCTTCGCCAGCGCCTCCATGATGCCCGCGCCCATGCCGAAGTGCCAGTTGCACCCGGCCTTGCGCGCGAGCTTCTGAACGCTGCCGAGCAGGCGCGGATCGAGGCCGTGGGCGGGCGCGATATGGCCGGAGTCCGCCAGAACCTCGACCGCATGACCGAGACGCGCTTTCGCACCGATCCCATCGCCCGCGCCCGGACGGCAGAAGAAGTGCCGATGGCATCAGCAATGCAGCTCTTGGTACGCGAGCGCCTGACAGGCGCTGCCCCACCGGCTGCAGCAGCCGCTGCCCTTGACCTCGTCCGCGGTCATCTTGAGGAACGGGCCGGAGCCCATCTCGATGCGCTCGCCGCCTGCCAGGACGACCAGGTCGCCTTTGCTGAAGCCTTTGTCCGCGTGCTTTGCGACCTCGGCCTCGCCGACAACCCCGATGCCGAGATCGAGGAACAGGAAGAGCAGGCAAGCGAAGGGGAGGAAGGCGCCGACCCCGCCGAGCAGGAACCATGCGAAGACCAGGGGCGTGAGGCGGCGGACTCGTCAGTTGAGACCCGAAGCGACGCGGAAGGCAAGGAGGAGGACGAGGACAGCCGCGAGGTCGACATGAACATGGACGACCTTTCAGAAGCGGAAATCGGCGAGGAGGGGGAGGAGGGCGTGCTGCCCTGGCGCCCCAATCTCCTGGCTGAGAAATTGCCGCCTGAGTTTGACTATCGAGTCTATACCCGCGAGTTCGACGAGCAGGTCGCAGCTGAGAGCCTGTGCGACGCTGAGGAGCTCACTCGCCTTCGTGGCTATCTCGACCAGCAGCTCGTGACCTTGCAGGGTGCGGTCACCAAGCTCGCCAACCGGCTGCAGCGGCGCTTGCTCGCGCAGCAGAACCGCGCCTGGGAATTCGACCAGGAGGAGGGCCTCCTCGACACCGCCCGCCTGACCCGCGTGGTCGTAAGCCCGGAGAGCCCGCTTTCCTACAAGGTCGAGCGGGACACTGACTTCCGCGACACGGTGGTCACCCTTCTCATCGACAACTCCGGCTCGATGCGCGGCCGCCCCATCTCGATCGCCGCCATCTCCGCCGACATCCTCGCCCGCACGCTCGAGCGCTGCGCGGTCAAGACCGAGATCCTCGGATTTACCACCCGCGCCTGGAAAGGTGGCCAGTCCCGCGAGAAATGGCTTGCCGCCGGCCGCCCGGGAAAGCCCGGCCGCCTCAATGATCTCAGGCACATCATCTACAAGGCAGCCGATGCGCCCTGGCGCCGGGCACGGCGCAACCTCGGGCTCATGATGCGCGAAGGGCTCTTGAAGGAGAATATCGACGGCGAGGCCCTGCTGTGGGCCCATGAGCGGCTCCTCGGCAGGCCCGAGGACCGCCGCATCCTCATGGTCATCTCCGATGGCGCGCCGGTCGATGATTCGACGCTCTCGGTCAACTCGGGCAACTATCTCGAACGCCACCTCAGGCAGGTGATCGGCTGGATCGAGACCCGCTCGCCGGTCGAGCTCATTGCCATCGGCATCGGCCATGATGTCACGCGCTACTATCGCCGCGCCGTCACCATCATGGACGCCGAGCAGCTTGGCGGCGCGATGGTCGACCAGCTCGCCCAGCTGTTCGAGGAGGACCGGCCAGCACGCCGGCGGCGCTGAACGCCAAGGCGCAAACGCGCCCTGATGTGACAAACCTGACACTCGGTGCGCGGCTGTAAAAACTTTTGACACACCGGCTTCGACCCTCCGCAGATTAGGCCATAATCATAGACTTTTAGCGATACCAGCTGGTTGGCACGGTTCTTGCTCTATCGGTCATACCTGGGTCTGCAACAGGGAGACTGGCATGAAACTGAAGCTTCTCGTCGCCGCCGGCGCGCTCGCGCTCGGCATGACCGGCGCCAACGCCGCCGTCATCATCACCAACGGCACCATCGGCCTCGGTGTGAACGCCGCGGGCCATCTCAACCTGTTCGGCGGCCCCGACATCCCGCCGAGCGCGGGTGGCACCGACGCCTATGGCCTCAGGGACCTGCGCACCGGCTTTGAATCGACCGCGCCCGGCTGCCTGTGCGAAGGCTGGGGCGTGTCGAATGGCCTCTCCGGCTGGACCGCCTAGGTCGATACCGGTGGCGTCAGCGTCGGCGTCATCAGCTTCGGCTCGACCGCTTCGACTGCGACCAGCGTGACCAACGCTGGCGGAGTGTTCGAAGAGACCCACCTGTTCCAGCCGTCGGCTACGCCCGACCTCATGGAAGTCGTGGTCACGATCAAGAATATCTCCGGCGGCGCGGTGGCCAAGACCCTCTACCGCCGCGGGATGGACTGGGACATCGAGCCGAGCCCGTTCAGCGAATATGTGACCATCGGCGGCACCGCCGCAGCAACGGCCGTCATCGGCGCCGTCAACAACGGCTTCTGCAATGTTAACCCTCTCGTCGGCTGCGCGCCGCTCCTGGCGGGCGGCGTCGGCGACTTCGTCGATCTCGGGCCTTCTGATCATGGCGCCAACTTCGACTTCGACTTCGGCCCGCTGGCCGACGGCGCGTCGGTCACATTCTCGATCTTCTACGGCGCCTCGCCCACCCAGATCGCGGCGTTCAACGCCCTCAACTTGGTGGGCGCCGAAGTCTATTCGCTCGGCAAGTCGCTCGACAATCTTTCTGGCACGCTCGCCGGGCGGTCGGTCTTCATCTTCGGCTTCAAGGGCGTCGGCGGCACCGTGGTGCCCCCCGGTGGTGTGATCCCCGAGCCCGGCACCTGGGCGATGCTGATCGCCGGCTTCGGCATGGTGGGCTTCGCTGCCCGCCGCCGCCGGACCACGGTCGCAACCGCCTGACATCCGCGTCATCGAATGGCGGGGCCGCGATCCTCGGGGGTCGCGGCCGCTTTCCGTGCCGACGGATGAGCCCGTCAGAGCAGGAGATCGGCGGCAAGGAAGGCGAAGAAGAAGCCAAGCGCCCAGAGCAATGCGGAAAGCGCCAGCACCCCGGCCGACAGCCGCCGGAGCCGCGCGCAGGCCGCCGCCTTCGCCGGATCCGCCGGGCAGGGCAGGCGCGCCGCCTGGCGGTGGAGGAGGAAGGCGGCCAGCAGCAGCCCAGCGCCGGCGAACAGCCACGCCTTCCAGCGGCTGAGCGAGACCAGCCAAGGCGCCGCCGAGACAAGGCCGGCCAGCGC
>NZ_JBRCLD010000092.1:0-13694 GCF_053487655.1 Thermaurantiacus sp.
GGCGAGGGAAAAGGGGGCCAGCATCGCAACCAGCCCCCCGAAAGCGCCCTGCAAACCACCTCAGGCGGAGGTCACTTCCCTTCGCCGCCGCGCCGCGACACCGACGAGCCCGAACCCTGTAATGAGCATCGCCCAGGTGCCGGGCTCTGGAATGGGAGCGCCAAAGGCACCGGGGCTCAGACTTTCGATCCAGCGGCGATGGAGCCACAGCGGTGCATAGCCCGTAAATTCCCCGAAGGTCGAGTTGAGGAAATCGTCGACGTCGCCGAACAAGGTCTTGAAGGTCATGCCGTAGGAGGTGACAGACACGATCCGGCCGTCAACGAATTGCGGGCCGCCCGAATCCCCACTGGCAGCACCGACTTCGCGCGCACCCCGGCCCGTGTCGCAATATTTGCCTGATGGCGCAAGGCCGAAGCCCAGCACCGCCACCTTGCACGAGGCATCGTTAACCGACGACCCGGACCGGTCGAAATCGGATAGCCAGCTGTGGCTGATCCGGCTTAGCGGCTCGCCAAGGATGAGCCGCCAGGCGCCCCCGAAATCGGGATCCCCCAGGCGGAAATCGAAACGGTTGTCGCCCTCACGCAAGCGGCCGAAGAGGAAGGTCGCGCCGAAGTCCCCACTGGGCCCTCGGTCGCCGAAGCCGGCGATGGTGAAATTGACCCCGGTCAGGTCACGCACCGCCGCCAGCTCGTAGCGGGTCGCCCAATCGGGCGCCATATCGGAAAGCCGGATGATGGCGACGTCATGATGGTCGATAACCGAGCCCGAATAGCCCGCTGCGACATGGATTGAGGCGCTGGAGCGGAGGGCGAAATCCGGGTTGGCGGGACTGTAATTGAGGTCATAAAAGGGGTCGCCCGGCCCCTTGTAGAAATAGACCTTGGCGACGTCGGCGTAAGGAACGCCGCCGCCGAAGCTGACGCAGTGGGCGGCTGTCAGGATCGATTGGCCGTCGGGCAGGAGGCTCCCTGAGCAATAGCCAATGCCGAGGCCCGGGAAATTGATCTCGAGGAAGGCAAGGCCATTCTTGTGCGGCCGCGAGGGCAGATAGATGGGATCGCCCCCAGCAGCCAGCGTGGCAGTCGAGGTCTGGCCTACGAGCAGGCTGCGCGCCTGCCAGGTGACCTGGCCAATTATGCCCGAGACCGTGCGCTCGAAAGGCGTGGCGGAAGAGACCGGTTTGCTGACAAATGCAAGTGCGGGACTGGCCATTATCGTCGCAAGGCCAGCCAAAAAGAGTGGACGCATGAGAACCCCCGTTCATGGACGATGACTGCGGAGCCGGAGCTCTCGCTGATTCGCCTTTTGCCACGGATCGGGCGTTTGGGGAAGGAACCAGGCTCAACCCAGAATGTCGCCGAAGCTCAGCTGGCCATCATAGAGGGCGCGCACGACAAGCTCGGTCCGGCTCGAGACTCCGAAGCGGGCCTTGGCCTGCTCCAGATATTTGTGGACGGTATCTGGCGCGAGACCGAGGATCTGGCCTGCCACCCAGTCGCTCTTGCCGCGTGCAGCGAGCACAACGCATTCGAGCTGGCGCCGCGTGAGCCGGGGCAGGGGAAGCTTGCCTCGGGCTGCAAGCCGCCGGGCCGCCTCGAAGCTAAAGCAGGCAAGATATTGTGCTGCCGGCAGGCTCTCGCGCGGCAGCTCGCGCTTGGTCGACAGCACGAATGAGCACAGTCCGCTTGCTTCGCCAGGAATGTGGATGGGAACGGTCCAGCCTTGGGCCAGCCCCTCCTGCTCTGCCTTCGCCATATAGGCTTCCTGTCTGGGCGTGAGCTCGAGAAGGTTGGGAAGATCGTCCCAGGCAAAGGGAGCAACGGTGCGCTGGCACGCCGCCAGCACCGGATCATCGGCCCAGAAGCTGCCAGTCCTCAGCAGCTCGATCCAGTCTTTCGGATAGTCGGACAGCTGCACCGCCACATTGTCAATGCGGAGCCCGTAGCGCTGCGTCATCGCGAAGTGGTCGAAGGCAAAGGCACGCGTCGCCGCCGACAACAGCTCGCCGACGTCTTCAAGGCGCCGCGCATGCTTCACATCAGACACGAACGCCTGCACGCGTTCGAAGGCCCGGACTTGCGTCGAAGTCACGCCTGCTGCCCGCCGGAGAAAGCCCGGCGACCACCCGGACAGCCGATCATGGCCAGTCCCCCGCCGTTGGCCTGGACCGCCGTCCACGATCCGGACCTCTGACTTCGACCCTTCTTGCCGCAATGATGTGGCGCGGTGGGCCGGATGTCAATATTCCAGAACCTGTGCGGCTTGCGGAGTTTTGTGGAACCTTGTCAGCTGCACACATCCGCGGCTTGGCAGCGGGCCTGGGCGCTTTGGGAGATGGCCATGGTTGCAACTGGAGAAAGGGCGTTGGGTCGGCTGGAGACTGCCGTTGTTGCCGGCGGCTGCTTCTGGTGCACCGAGGCGATCTTCCAGCGTGTGCGCGGAGTCCACGAGGTCACTTGCGGCTACACTGGCGGCCATGTCGAGCGCCCCAGCTACAAGGCAGTGTGCACTGGCACCACGGGTCATGCCGAGGCGGTTCGGATCCGCTTTGATCCGGACGTCATCGGCTATGCCGACCTGCTCGACATCTTCTTTGCAACGCACGATCCGACCCAGCTCAACCGCCAGGGCAATGATGTGGGACCCCAGTATCGCTCGGCAATCTTCCCCCAGTCCGCTTCGCAGGAGGCAGAGGCAAAGGCGGCCATCTCTCGTGCTCAGGCCGGCTTGCGCGTGCCGGTCGTCACAACCATCGAGCCGGCCGCACCCTTCTACGAGGCTGAAGCCGAGCATCATCGCTACTTTGACCGAGTCGGGGACCGGAACCCCTATTGCACTGCCGTCATCGCCCCCAAGGTCAGGAAGTTCCTGAGAACCCACGCCGACCGACTGAAAGACGAAGTCACTTCAGGCGGTGGCGGTTGAACCACTCGATCGGGGCCAGAATCGATTGCAGCCATTGTGAGGGGCGGCCCATGCCATGGTTTGCGTCGGGCAGTCGAATCATCATCGTTTCCACTCCCCGCTGCTTGAGTGCGCCGAACATCATCTCGGTCTGCGCGATCGGCGTGCGGAAATCCGCCTCGCCCGTGATGAGAAGGGTCGGCGTTATGATCTTGCCGGCAAGGAAGAAGGGGGAGCGCGCCCGATAGCGTTCAGGCTCGTCCCAGGGGGGTGCTCCCATCCATTGCTGCAGGAAGAAGGGGGAATTGTCCGCTGTTGTCACCTGGTTGGTCCAGTCGGTCACTGGGCGCAGTGCAACCGCAGCACGAAATTTGCCCGGCGCGCGGCCGATCGCGTTCAAGGTCAGCACGCCGCCGCCCGAGCCACCGCCGATGAAGAGATTGCGCGGGTCGGCGTAAGCGCGGGCGGCGACTGCATCCACCATGGCCATCAGGTCCTCGTGGTCAGCGCCGGGGTAGGAGCCAGTGATGAGGTTGGCGAATTCGCGGCCATACCCGATGCTCCCGCGCGGGTTGGTGAATAGCACAAGGTAGCCAGCGGCAGCGTAGAGCGCGTGCGTGACTGAGAAGATGGGCCCGTAGTCCGTATTGGGGCCACCGTGAATGTCGAGGATGAGGGGGTAGCGCTTGCGGCGATCGAAGCCGGGCGGGAACATGAGCCAGCCTTGGATCTCTCGACCGTCGGGCGCCTTGGCCCGCACCTCCTCGATAGCGCTGGCCCGTTTGCCTTCGGCCCAGCGGGCGTTGGGATCAAGCCTGCCAGTCTGCTCGCCGCCCTTCGAGACACCAAGTCCGGCGGGCCGGTCAGCGTGCGCGGTCGTCCAGGCGAAGGTCCCGGCCGCCGCTGAAAACTGCCCGCCGGCCGACGGGAGATAGAGCCGCGTGCCTCCGACCACCGGCACCTTGACCGTGACAGCGCCCGAGGCTGCGTCCACTTCGCCCACCCGGGTCACGCCCTCGTCATGGTAGAGGATGTGGAGGGCAGCTGAGTCCGCGCGCCAGAGCGGGGCTGCTGCAACCGGCCGGTCAAGCGATGGTGCAGCCTTGCGGATGGGGGCACCGGGTGCCAGCGGCATCAGCCAGACTTCCGGCATGGGATAGAAGTCCCGCGTCGCCTCAGCACCCAGAAAGGCGAGCGTCCGGCCGTCGGGCGAGACGGCAGGTGCGAACTCGCTTCCTGGCCGGCTGGTGAGCTGGACTGGTGCAGCCCCAGGGCGGCCGGCATCGAACCGCCACAGGTTGCTCTCGGTCGGCTCCTTGATCCGGTCGCTATTCCTTGAGGCGATGAGGAAGCGTCCGTCCGGGGTCCAAGCAAGGCCATTTGGGTCGACCATGTCTTCGGGCCCAGAGGTCAGTTGGGTCGTGGTGCCGGAGTCGAGATCGAGCACGAACAGGTGGAAGGCGCCCGGCTTCACTTCGCCGCCTGCATCTGTCCGCCAGAAGAGGTCGGTGACGAGCTTCGGTTCGGGAGCACGATCAGCGCCCTTTGCGCGCGGCGGCATGCCGACCAGGGCGGGGGCCTTGGCCGGCACCCGGCCGATGAAGGCGAGCCGCCGGCCATCGGGTGACCAGACAGGACCCATGGGTACGGTCTCGCCGCTCGTTGCCGGGCGCGCGACCGGGTCGGCCAGCGTGAGCACGAAGAGCTGCGCGCCTCCCATGTGCTGGCCGACAAAGGCGATTCGGCTGCCATCAGGCGTGAAGCTCGCCTCGCGCGGAGCAAGGCTTGCTGGCACCAGCAGCCGCTGGTCGATGATGGCACCGCTTGCATCGAGATGGGCCAGCCAAAGCTCGCCCTGGCGCCGGTCGCTACCCTCGTCGAAGCGCACCCGGGTGAACAGCACCCGCCGGCCGTCGGCAGCGAGAACCGGGTTCTCGATTTGCTGCAGCTGGTAGAGGTCGGCTGCCTCGAACGGCGTGCGCGCGGCAACAGGAACTGTGAGTGCAAGCAGCAGGGCGGCAAGACAGGCAAATTTCATGAGCTTCCCGTTCCTCTCGCGTTCCTGCTAGGCGGAGGCTTGAGGAGAGGCAAATGCGCATGTTCGAGGACTGGCGGGCGCGCTCGCCCTTCTATGACGACAGCCACGAAGCAGTCGCCCAATCGGTCCGGCGGTTCGTCGAGCGCGAGGTCGTGCCCTTTATCGACCAGTGGGAGCAGGACGGCGAACTCCCGCGCGAGTTGCACCAGAAGGCAGCTGCCGCCGGCATCCTCGGTCTTGGCTATCCGGAAGCCTATGGGGGCACCTCTGAAGGCTTCGACATCTTCCATAACCTCACCCAGTCTGAGGAGCTTGCCGCACCCGGCGCTGGTGGCCTTGGCGCCAGTCTCATGACTCACAGTATCGGCCTGCCGCCGATCCTCGCGCTCGGCTCGGAGGAATTGAAGCGCAGAGTGGCCCCTCCGGTGCTTGCCGGCGAGAAGATCATCGCCCTTGCCATTACCGAGCCTTCGGGCGGATCGGACGTTGCACAGCTGAAGACGCGCGCCGAACGACGCGGCAATCATTATGTTGTCAACGGCGCCAAGATGTTCATCACGTCGGGCATGCGCGCTGACTGGTTCACGGTTGCAGTGCGCACCGGCGGCCCGGGAATGGGCGGCATTTCGCTCATGCTTATCGAAGCGGACAGGCCCGGCGTTTCCCGCACGCGACTTGAGAAAATGGGCTGGCACTGTTCCGACACTGCGGCCCTCTATTTTGCAGATGTGGAGGTGCCGCCGGAGAATCTGATCGGCCCCGAGAACGGCGGCTTTCTTGGCATCATGCGCAACTTCAACGCGGAACGGCTCGGCATGGCCCATGGCTGCATGGCGATGGCGCGCGTCGCACTCGCCGAGGCGGTGGACTGGGCACAGACCCGCGAAACCTTCGGCAAGCCGCTCATCCAGCACCAGGCGATCCGGATCAAGCTTGCCGATCTCGTCCGCCAGGTGGAAGCAACCCAGGCCTGGGTCGATCTCCTCGCCGACCAGCACCGGAAGGGCATGGGCCAGCCGGCGAGCTACGCCATGCTGAAGGTGCAGGCGACCCGCAGCCTTGAGAATGTCGCCCGGGAAGCCGCACAGGTGCTCGGCGGCGCCAGCTATCTCCGGGGCAGCAAGGTGGAGCGAATCTATCGCGAGGTCAGGGTGAATGCGATCGGCGGCGGATCGGAGGAGATTATGCTCGATCTCGCCGGCCGCCAGCTCTTCAGCAGCACGCGCTAGCGCACCCCGAGCCAGCCGATGACGGCAAAGCCGCCAACGAGGAGAACCCCGAAGGCAGTCGTCAGAAGCGCGAAGTTGCGGTCAATGAACTCCTTCATCGGCGCACCGAACTTCCACAAGAGCACGGCCACCAGGAAGAAGCGCGCCGCCCGCGAGACAAGGCTGGCAAGGATGAGCACCGGCAGCGGCAGCGCGGTTGCGCCCGCCGCGATGGTGATGACCTTGAACGGCAAAGGTGTGAAGCCAGCCAGGAAGACGATGAGCGGGCCATGGGCGTTGAACTCCGCCGCCAACCGGTCGAATTTCGCCATCGCTCCATAGAATTCAAGGATCGGCCGGCCAACGGTCTCGAACAGGAACATGCCGATCGCATAGCCAAGGAGCGCGCCTGCGACCGAGGCGAGGGTGCACACGAGGGCATAGCGAAGCGCCTGCTCGGGCCGCGCCAGGCACATGGGGGCGAGCAGCGCATCGGGCGGGATGGGGAAGAAGCTCGCCTCCGCAAAGCTGACCGCAGCGAGCCACCGCTCGGCATGAGGATGGCTGCATCGGGAAAGGGTCCAGTCATAAAGCGAGCGGAGCATGGCGGCCGCCCCTAGCAGCGGCTGCGCACAGAGGCGAGCCGGTTCATGGTGTCCCGCCAGCCGCCGCGGCAGCACGGGCGAGCCGGTCGCGGATGGCAGCCCCCACCCCCCGGTCCGGAATGGGTGCAACGCCGATCCGCGCCTTGCCGCTCGCCTCAGCTCGGTGAAGCGCATCAAAGAGGGTGGCGGCTGCTTCGGTTACGTCGCCTGCTGGCGACAAGTTGAAGTCCCCCTCAATGGCGCCGAAGCCAAGCAAGAAGCGCCCCGGCGCTGGCTCGGTGACGTCGAGGTCGAGCGGCAGCCGCGGCGCATAATGGCGGAACGCCATGCCGGGGGCCTCGGGCGCCGCGGCCGCGTTGCCCGGCGCCTCCACCGCGACGCCGGCCGCCTCGGCGAGCGTTGCCGAATCGAGGCTGCCCGGCCGCAACAGCAGCAGCCGGCCCCGGTCCACCTTGAGCACGCTCGACTCGACGCCAAGACGGCAGGGCCCCGCATCGAGTACCAGCGGCACGTCGAGCGCATGCACATGTTCAGCGCGAGTCGGCGACAGCCGGCCCGAGACATTGGCCGACGGCGCCGCCACCCCGCGGCCGAGCCCGGCAATCACCGCCTGCATCACCGGATGGTCGGGCGCGCGCAATGCCACGGTCGCAAGGCCGGCCGTCACCGCGTCGGCAAGGGGCGCGTCGGCGCGCTTCGGCAGCACCAGCGTCAGCGGCCCCGGCCAGAAGCGGGTCATGAGCCGGGCTGCAAGCGGCGGGATCTCGGCGTAGAGTGCTGCCATCTCTTGGCCGGTGACGTGGACGATCAGGGGATTGGCCGCTGGCCGGCCCTTGGCCCGGAACACCCTCGCAACGGCTTCCGGGCTGGCAGCGTCAGCGGCAAGGCCATAGACCGTCTCGGTCGGCACCACGGCGATCCCGCCCCGCCCGAGATGGCGGACCACATCGGCGATGGCGTGCGCATCGGCCGCGCGCGGGGGTCTGGTCGTTGCCACCGGGGCGGCTATAGGCCGCGCACAGGCACGAGGGCAAAGGGGTGAGCATGGACTACCGGGCACCGATCGCCGAGCAGAAGTTCGTCCTCGAGACCGTCGCGGACCTGGCCGGCCTTGCCACCCTTCCCGGGTTCGAGGCAGCGACCTTTGATCTTGTCGATGCCGTGCTCGAGGAAGCGGGCAAGCTCGCGTCCGGCGTGTTCGCGCCGCTTAACAGCCTCGGCGATCGCGAGGGCGCAAGGATCGCCGCCGACGGGGCGGTCATACTTCCGGAGGGCTTCGCTGCGGCCTTCGCCGCCTACCGGGACGGCGGCTGGATCGGCCTCAACGCGGCCCCGGCATGGGGCGGACAGGGCCTACCCTTCGCGCTCGCCTGCGCCGTCCAGGAGCAGGTGACGGCGGCCAACATGGCCTTCTCGCTCTGCCCGATGCTGACCCTTGGCGCGATCGAGGCGCTGCAGGCCCACGCCAGCGAGGAGCAGAAGCAGCTCTACCTGAAGCCGCTTATCGAAGGCCGCTGGACCGGCACCATGAACCTGACCGAGCCGCAAGCCGGCTCCGATGTGGGCGCGCTCAAGACCACCGCCACCCCGGCACCTGACGGCAGCTGGCGCCTCAAGGGCAGCAAGATCTACATCACTTGGGGCGAGCATGACCTTGCCGACAACATCCTCCACTTGGTCCTCGCCCGCACACCCGGTGCCCCGCCCGGCACCAAGGGGATTTCGCTCTTCCTGGTGCCGAAGTTCCTGGTGAACCCGGATGGCAGCCTCGGGGCGCGCAACGATGTCCGCGCCGTTGCCCTTGAGCACAAGCTCGGGATCCATGCCTCTCCCACCTGCACCATGGCCTTCGGTGACCGGGACTCCTGCGTCGGATTCCTCATCGGCGAAGAGCAAGGTGGCATGCGAGCCATGTTCACCATGATGAACCACGCCCGCATCAATGTCGGCCTCCAGGGCATCGCCATTGCCTCGCGGGCCTTCCAGCATGCGCTCGCCCATGCAAAGGAGCGGGTGCAGTCGGCGAAGTTCGGCGCGGCCTCGCGTGCGCCAGTCCGCATCATCGAACATGCCGATGTCCGCCGGATGCTCATGACGGTGAAGGCGCTCTCGGAAGCAGCACGGGCCATCGCCTTCCTCAATGCCGCCGCCGTCGATCGCGCCCATGCCGAGCCTGATGCTGCCCGTCGTGCCGAAGCGCAGGGCCTCGCCGATCTCCTCACCCCCGTCACCAAGGCGTTTGCGACCGACATCGGGGTCGAAGCCTCGAGCCTCGCCCTCCAGGTCTTTGGCGGCATGGGCTATGTCGAGGAGACGGGGGCGGCCCAGCATTATCGCGACAGCCGGATCGCCCCCATCTACGAGGGCACCAATGGCATCCAGGCGCTCGATCTTGTCGGCCGCAAGCTCACCATGGACGGTGGCCGCCACTGGCGCGCCCTCCTCCAGCGCGAGCGCAGCTTCTTGCGCGACCTGCCCTCGTCCGGCGATCTCGGTGCGATGCGCCCCTATCTTGAGGACGCACTGGAAGCGCTCCAGACCGCGGCCGTGTGGCTCGTGGGCAATGAGGGCGACAAGCTTGCCGACACGGCAGCGGGGGCAACGCCTTTCTTGCGGATGTTCGGCCTCACGCTGGGCGGCACACTTCTCGCCCGCCAGGCAGTTGAGGCTGCGCGCCGACTAGAGAGGGGGGAAGGCGACCCGGTCTTCCTGCGTGCCAAGCTTGTGACCGCCCGCTTCTACGCCGAGCAGATCCTGCCCGCGGCCCCGGCCCTGCTCGGGCCCATCACCCGCGGCGCGGACATGCTCTACGCCGTCCCGGAGGAAGCGCTGGCGGCCTGACGGAAGAGCGGGCGCCGGCAGCAAAGGTCCTTGGCCGTCGCCTGCTTGGCGCTGCGGGCGGGAAAGGGTCAGGCACGCAAAGGCCCGTTCCCCAGCGTGGGACGGCCAGTCTCGCCTGGGCTGGCGGGAAGCCTCTCTGGGAATCGCCGCCGACGTTCCGCGTGGTCACTTGCGCCTGCGGGCGACGGGCCGTTCGCGCCGGGCAGGTGCGAGGGGGGTCTCATGTGGCAGAGGCAATGACCGAGGAGTCGCAAGCGGCGCAAGACTGCCCTGGCTTCGTGGCGCCATCAGCAGCAATCGGCTGCGACTCGCAAGACCAACGCCTTGGTTTTGCGGTTTTTGCGCTCTGGTCTTGGCGCACTCCTCGGGCAAGGGGAGAAGGCAGCTTCGGCGCCAAGACGCCTCGCGACTCCCTGCCCCGGTTCGCCGCAGAGCTGGAGGTTCGCGCGCTTAGGCGAATGCCGGCAGCTTGCCGGTCGCCCCGGGGTCGCCAATCGCCAGGAACGCTTCGTTGCGATAGCCTGGCTTGCCGTAGCGCAAGGGAGCGCCATCCGCACCGATCGTTATGCCCCCAGCCGCGCGCAACACCGCGTCGGCCGCAGCCGTGTCCCACTCCATCGTCGGGCCGAACCGCGGATAGGCATCCGCCGTTCCTTCCGCGAGCAGGCAGAACTTGATCGACGAACCCGCGCTTGCGCGGGTCGCCCCCTCCACCGCCTCGGCCCAGGCGCGGGTCTTTGCGTCGAGGTGGGAATGGCTCAGCACCAGCGCCGGCGCTGCGGGAAGCGTCCGGGTCCGGATAGCCCGCTGCCCTCCCTCCCGATCCGCTTGCCAGGCGCCCTCGCCCACGGCACCGCCCCACAGCCGTCCGCTCGGTGGGTGGAGCACCAGACCGAAGACCGGCACGCCCGCCACCACCAGCGCCAGGTTGACGGTATAGCCGTCGCGCCCGGCGATGAAGTCCCGCGTGCCGTCGAGCGGGTCGATGAGCCAGAAGCGGCCCGGGGGCGGCGGCAGGTGGCCCGCGCTCGCCGTCTCCTCGCCGACGATGACGGCATCGGGCTCCACGCCGCGTACGGCCGCCTCCAGGATCTGCTCGGCGGCCTCGTCAGCTTCCGTCACGGGGCTCGCATCCGCCTTGTCGCGCGGCGCAAGGCCGGCCGCCTTCAGGGCCTCGATCGTCTGCCCTGCGGTGCGCATGGCCGCTTCGAGGACTGCGCGAGCGTCCGCGCGGGGGGTTGCAGGTTGCGCCATCGCCGGGTCTATTGGCGGCAAAAGGGGAGGAGCGGAAGATGCGCGCCTTGCGGTTGCTATCGCTGCTGGTCGCTGGCCCGGCGCTGGCGCAGGGCACGCCGAAGGGCACCGAGGCCTTCCTGGCCTGTGCCCGCATCGCCGGGGATGCCGAGCGGCTTGCCTGCTATGATCGCACTGTTGCCGCGCTGTCGGCCGAGGGCAAGCGGCTTGCCGCCGAGCGCGCGGCTGCCGCCGAAGCCGCGGAGAAGGCGAGGGCGACCCGGGTCGAGAGCTTCGGTGCCCGCGGCGTCAGCCCGGCCCAGCGCGAGGAACGGATCGACCGGATCGAGGCAAGCATTGCGGAGACCTTCACCGATTCGCAACGGAAGCTCGTGTTTCTGCTCGACAATGGCCAGATGTGGCGGCAGACTGATGGCGTCTTCCTCGCGATCGTCAGGCCCGGCACGCCCGTCAGCGTCCGCCGCGCCACCATGGGCGGCTTCACGCTCCGGATCGAGAGCCTCAACCGCAGCGTGCCAGTGATGCGGGTCCGCTAGAAGCGCAGCACCACCTCGTCCGGTGCCGCCCGCGGCCGTTCTTCAAGCGGCTTTGTCGGGGTTCCGATGAAAACGAAGCCGGCGATCCGCCCGCCGGGAACGCCAAGCGCCTCGGCCATTCCGGGGAGATAGGCGGCCGGCCCGGTCAGCCAGTTGGCGGCAAAGCCCGCCGCATGGGCGGCCAGCATCAGGTGGGCGGTTGCAGCCCCGGCCGAAAGCTCCTGCTCCCAGGCTGGAATGTGGCAGTCCCGCACCAGACTGATGGTGGCAACGAGGGCCGGGGCCTGAAAGGCGAAGTCCCTGAGTGCCTGGAGTTCAAGGCGTCCGGCCTCTGGTCGCTCGGCCTGATAGAGGCGAAGGATCGTGTCAGCGAAGCGGACCCGGTCTTCGATGACCACGAACCGCCAGGGGGCAAGCTTGCCATGGTCTGGCACCCGCATCGCGGCCCGGAGTAGCGTGTCGAGCATTGCGGCATCAGGGCCGGGGGGTGCGAGATCGCGTGCCTTGCCCGACCGGCGGGTCAGGAGCAGGGCAAGCGGGTCGGAGCGGTCATTGAACATGGATGCTGCCCTGCCACGCCAGCGCTGATGCCGCCAGCCTGCTTGCGGTCACGGGTTCGCAGCCGCTCTGGGCAGGGCTAAGGGGGCAGCATGGACCTTGTCCCTCCTGAAATTCTCGTCACCGGAACTGCGCTCGAAGCCCCGGCTTTGCCCTTGGGCGAAATCCGGCTTGACGCTGCAGCGCTTGCGACTCCTGCGGGCCGTGTTGAGGCGGCGCTCGCTCGGGTGCCGGGTCTTTCCACCTTCCGCCGCGCATCCTCGGCAAGCGCAAGCCCCACGGCGCAAGGTGTCACCTTGCGCGCACTTGGAGGAAATGCGGCAAGCCGCGTGGTGCTCACGCTCGATGGCATCCCCCAGGCGGATCTCTTTGCCGGCTGGATTGCAACTGCAGCGCTTGACGCAGCCCCGCTCGCCGCGGCGCGCATAACTCGCGGCGGCGGCAGCGTCAGCGAAGGCCCCGGCGCCCTCACCGGCGCCATCGCGCTCGACTCCGGCCCACCTTCCACCTTTACGGCAGTGCGCGGCGGCAGTTTCGCAAGCCTTGATCTCGCGGGCGGTGCCGCCCTTCCTGTGGCCGGAGGCGGCGCCTTTGGGCTTGCTGGCCGGCTGCGCCGCAGCAACGGCTTCCTTCTTGTCGCGGCTGACCGCGCCGGCTCGGTCGATGTTCCGGCGCGCTCCCGCCAGTGGGGCTTGCGCGGCCGCGCCCTTGCATCGCTCGGCAGCGCGACCGAGCTCCAGGCAAGCCTTGCCGCCTTCGCCGACAGCCGTCTGCGCGGCCTCGAAGGCGCCGATACGCGCACCAGCGGAGGCGATCTTGGCCTGCGACTCGTCCACCGCGGCCCAATCCCCGCCGAAGTGCTGCTCTACGGCCAGCTCCGCGACTTCATGGCCAAAAATCTCGCTCTCAACTCGTCCCGGACGGTCGCCACCCTGACGCTCGACCAGTTCGCAACCCCAGCCTCGGGTGTGGGCGGGCGCATCGAAATCCGGCCGCTCCCGTTCCTGCGTGTCGGCGGCGACTGGCGCTTCGCCCAAGGCACGACACGGGAGCGTTTCCGTTTTGTTGCTGGAAGCCCCACCGCGTTCCGCACTGCGGGCGGAACGAGTGCAAGTGGCGGCGGCTTCGCCGAGCTTTCATGGGCGCCCATGCCAGGCCTCGAGCTTTCGGCGGGCGGCCGCGTCGACCGCTGGTCGCTCTCCGACGGCCGGCTGTTCGAGGGCGACCTTGTGACTGGAGCTGTCATCCGGAATGAGGCCGCCCCTGACCGCCGCGGCACCGAGCCGAGCTGGCGGGCTGGCGCCCGCTGGTCTGCGCCTTCCTCTCCGCTGGCGCTGCGGCTGGCCGGCTATTCGGGCTGGCGGCTGCCGACTCTCAACGAGCTCCACCGCCCCTTCCGGGCCGGCCAGGACGCAACTGCAGCCAACCCGCTTCTTCGTCCCGAGCGCCTGACCGGCGTGGAGGGAGGCATGGATCTCGGCCGGCCGGAGGGCCCCCGGCTTGCCGTCACCGGCTTCGCCAACCGGCTCGAGGGCGCAATCGCCAATGTGACTCGTGGCCGTGGCCCTGGCAACTTCCCTGGTGTGGGCTTCATCGGACCGGGAGGCGTCTTCCGCCAGAGACTGAACCTGCCAGCGATCGAGGCCAGCGGAGTGGAAGCGGACCTGAGCCTTGATCGCGGGCCCTTTCACCTCGAAGCTGGCGTTGCGTTCGTGGACGCAACCGTCGATGGCGGCGCCGTCGC
>NZ_JBRCLD010000093.1:0-5912 GCF_053487655.1 Thermaurantiacus sp.
TCCCAGAACATGAGGCTCGTCCAGAATTGATAGTCCTGGTTCTCCTTGCGGCGGAAGCCATGACCTTCATTGAACGCCACAAGGTGCCAGGCCTCGCCGCCGCGTCTACGCACCGCTTGCACCATCTGGTCGGCTTCTGATGCTGGCACGCGCGGGTCGTTGGCGCCGGTTACCACATAAAGCGGGACCCGGATCCGGTCGGCCCGGCCGAGCGGGCTGATGGCCTTGAGCTTCGCCCGGCTCTTCGGATCGCGCTCATCCCCATATTCCACTCGGCGCAGATCACGGCGGTAGTCGGCCGTATTCTCAAGGAAAGTGACGAAATCGGAGATGGCAACAACGGCGAGCCCGGCGCGCCACAGCTCAGGATAGAGCGTCAGCGCCGCATAGGTCATGTAGCCGCCGTAGGAGCCGCCAGTCACCCCCACCCGGGTGCCATCAATGCCAGGGTCGGTTTTGAGGTGGCGGACGAAGGCAGCGATATCTCTCACCGAATCCTCACGCTTCCAGGGGCCGTTGTCGAGGGCCACGAACGTCTTGCCATAGCCAGTCGAGCCGCGGACGTTGGGAAAGAAGAGGGCGAGCCCGCGCGCGTTTATGAGATAGTTGTTGCGGCCCTGGAAGACCGGGCGGGACTGGGCTTCCGGGCCGCCGTGGATGTGGACGAGCAAGGGGCGGGGGCCGGGGAATCGCGCTCGATCGGGCCGGTAGAGGAAGCCCGAGACCTCGCGGCCGTCGAAGCTTCGGATCTTGACCAATTCGGGTTCGACGTTCCGGGATGGGTCAAGCCCGCCCGTCTCGGAAAATGTCCAGCGCCGGAGCCTGCCATCGGGCGTCACGCTCCAGGCGTCGCCGGGAGAGCGGGCGGATGACAGGGTGAACCCAAGCTCACCCCAGGGCGCGAATTCGAGGCCGGAGATGACCCCGACCGGGACGGCGGGCTCGGCAAGCACTGCGCCGGTCCGCGAATCAAGCACCCTGAGGCGCGAAATGCCGGCCTCGTTGGTGACGACCGCCACCCGCGCGCCATCGGGCGAGATGGCGAACTCCTCGACATCCCAGCGCGCCGGCGCGCCGAGGCGGGTGAAGGCGCCGGTTGCTGCATCCACAAGCCCAAGCTCCTGGAACTCGCCAAGGCGGTCAGAGGTTGCAAAAATACGCCCGTCAGGTGCGACCTTTGCTGCGCCATAGGCAACTTGCCCCCGGTCGCGCGTGATCGGGAGAACCGCACCAGTTGCAAGGTCAAGCCGGGAGAGTTCGGACTGCTGAACCGAGACCACGCGGGCAATGAGTGCCGACTTCCCGTCGGGGAAGAAGTCGCGGAAAGCCCAGCCACCGCCCTCTCGCTCGGCAACCAGCCGGCGCGAGGCGGGATCGCGCGGGTCCATGACCCACAGGTCGGTGTCGCGGCCATTGCGCGCGTTGGAAGCAAAGCCGACAAGGCGGCCATCCTTGGACCAGGTGGCACCCGTGTTGCGGCTCTTGCCATCGGTCAGGAGCTGCATCCGGCCTTCAGCCAAGCGGAAGAGCTGGAAATTCTCGGCCCCACCCACGTCGGCCGCAGCCAGCAGCACATCCCCCTTTGCCCCACCGGGCGCAAAGCTGCCTTGCGCAACCGGCTCCGCCTCGAAGCTCAGCTGCCGGCGCGCGGCGCCGGGCGCGGCGACGAGATGGAGCTGGTTCGACTCGCCAAAGCGGGTGGCAACGAGCATGCCCCCCGACTGCGGGTCCCAGCCCTGGAAGCTTGCGGTGCGGAACTCCATCCACGGGCGCACGCGCTCAGCAAGCTCGGCCGGCACCATTGGTGCGCCATCGAGCCTGAGTGCGGCTGGCGGCGGCAGGTCGCGTGCAAGCGCAGGCGCAGTCAGCAGCAACGCAGCAAGCCAAGTGGCGATTTGGCGGCTAGGGCAGGTCATCGTCTCTCCCTGTGAGCGGCTGCTTCGGCTAGCAGCTGCCGTGTGGCGGCTCCAGGTGAATTTCCGGCCCAGCCTTTCGCCCTGTTCCCGCGCGCGGGTGGGCGTGGTCTGCTGTTTTCAGCCCCGGTTGCCTGCATCGAGGCAAGAGCGCTTGAGGATGTCGAGCCAGCGCTTGCACGCGCCCGGGGGCTGGCGCGTGAGGGCCTGCACCTTGCCGGCGGGCTCGCCTATGAGGCAGCGGCAGCCTTCGAGCAATGCGCTGCCCAGGCGCTAGCACGCCATGTGCAAGCCCTGGAGGAGCCGCTGCTGTGGTTTGGGGCCTTTCCCGCGCCGAGCGAAGTGGAGCTGGCAGCCCTCCCTGGCTGGGAAAGGCTGGCGGACTGGGGGGAGCCTCTCCTTGCCATCGATGCCAAAACCCATGGTGCAGCAGTTGCAAGGCTGCAGGCCTGGATTGCGGCTGGCGACATTTACCAGGCCAACTTGACGTTCGGCTGCAAACTTCCGGTCTGGGGCCACCCGGTTGCGCTGTTCGCGCGCCTGTTCGCGCAAGCGCCTGCGCCCCATGCCGCGCTTGTCTTTACTGGGCGGCACTGGTGGCTCTCGCTTTCGCCCGAACGCTTCTTCGCGCTCAAGGATGGGATGCTCCGGGCTGCGCCCATGAAGGGAACTGCTGCGCGCCCGCCGCTTGCGCGCGATGACCATGAAGCCGCCCGGGCGCTTGCTGCAGACCCCAAGAACCGGGCGGAAAATCTCATGATTACCGACTTGATCCGCAATGACTGCGCACGCGTGGCAGCAGCAGGCTCCGTCCGGGTGCCGCGCGCATTCGCAATCGAGAGCCAGCCCTACGTCCACCAGATGGTGAGCCATGTGGAAGCGCAGCTTGCACATGGGCTCGACGCCTTCGACGCGCTCAAAGCCCTCTTCCCCTGCGGCTCAATTACGGGTGCACCCAAGCTGCGCGCCATTGAACTGTTGGCAGAAGCCGAGCCCAGGCCGCGCGGTCTCTATTGCGGCGCCATCGGCACCATCGGGCCAGATGCGGCCTCTGCCGACTTCGCAGTCGCCATCCGGACACTCGTCATCGCAGCCAACAAGCCCGAGGTGGCAACACTCGGGCTTGGCTCTGGCATCGTCGCTGACAGCAAGCCTGCTGCCGAATGGCGCGAGTGTCTTGCCAAGGCCCGGTTTCTCGAGCGGCGCACGCCCGAGAGCCTCATCGAGACAATGCGGCGCGAGGCCGACGGGCGCGTGCCACTGCTGGCGCGCCACCTTGCGCGGATGGCGGCATCGGCATCCCGGTTCGCCATCCCGTTCGAACCCTCAGCGGCGGACGCGCTTCTGGCGCGGCTGCCGGCGCGTGGCGCGGCGGAGCGGGTCCGACTGCTGCTCAGTGCAGCGGGAGCGCTGGCCGTGGAGGCCGGGCCGGCACCGGCGCCGCCGCCTGTGCCGGTCACGCTTGCGCTGGCACCGCTTCCCTTGCCCCCTGACGACTGGCGCCTGTTCCACAAGTCCTCCGACCGCAGCTTCTATGATGCTGCCCGCCAAGCCGCAGGTGCCTTCGAAGTGGCGTTCGTGCGGGCCGATGGGTTCGTCACCGAAGGGAGCTTTACCAGCCTCTTCGTCGCGCGGGACGGTGCCCTCGTCACCCCACCGGTCCATCGCGGCCTTCTGCCCGGCGTGCTGCGGGCCGAGCTTTTGGCAAGCGGGCAGGCGGTCGAAGGCGATCTTGCGGCCGCCGACCTGGTCCAAGCGAGCCAGCAAGGGCGACTCTTCATCGGCAATGCACTGCGCGGGCTGATCCCGGCCATCCTTGCGTCCTGAGCGCTTGCAGCAAACCGCCTCCTGCCCCTATGCGCGGTCAGCCTTTCATCCCCGGGGTCTTGCCATGTCGCTTCTTTCGGCCGCCATCGGCCGCATCCAGCCCTCGGCCACCGCCGCCGTCACTCGCCGCACAGCTGAACTGAAGGCGCAGGGGCGCGACATTATCGGCCTTGGCGCTGGCGAGCCTGACTTCGACACGCCTGACCATGTGAAAGAGGCAGCGATTGCTGCCATCCGCGCCGGCCAGACCAGATATACGATTGTCGACGGCACCGCAGAGCTCAAGGCCGCGATCCGGGAGAAGTTCCGCCGCGACAACGGGCTCGACTATGGCCCCGATGAAGTGACTGCCAATGTCGGCGGCAAGCACACCATCTTCAACGCCTTGGTCGCCACGCTCGACCCGGGCGATGAAGTGGTGATCCCGGCACCCTACTGGGTCTCCTACCCCGATATCGTGCAGTTCTGCGGTGCAACTCCCGTCGTGGTCCCCTGCCCGGCCTCAGCTGGCTTCAAGCTGACTCCCGAAGCGCTTGATGCTGCCATCACACCGAAGACCAAGTGGGTCATCCTCAACTCACCTTCCAACCCGACTGGGGCCGCCTATAGCGAAGCCGAGCTGAAAGCACTTGCAAACGTGCTCCTTGCGCACCCGCATGTGTTCGTGCTGGCCGACGACATGTATGAACATATCGTCTACGATGATTTTCGGTTTGTCTCGCTCGCCGCGGCCGAGCCGCGCCTGTTCGAACGCACGCTGACAGTGAACGGCGTTTCCAAGGCTTATGCCATGACCGGCTGGCGGATCGGCTTTGCTGGTGGGCCAAAGCGGATTATCGCTGCCATAGCGAAGCTCCAGTCACAGTCGACCACCAACCCCTGCGCGATCGCCCAGGCGGCAGCGACAGCCGCGCTCTCAGGCCCACAGGATTTCCTGAAAGCGCGGGCGCGCGTCTTCCAGGAGCGGCGCGATCTCGTCGTCTCCATGCTGAACCAGTGCGAGGGCCTGACCTGCCTGCGACCAGAAGGGGCCTTTTACGTCTATCCCGACTGCACGCCTCTCATCGGCCGCAAGGCACCCGACGGGCGGGAGATCCAGACGGACGAGGATCTTGCCACCTGGTTCCTCGACAGCGAGGGGGTGGCTCTCGTCCATGGCGGCGCCTTCGGCCTCTCGCCTGCCTTCCGCATCAGCTACGCCACTTCCACCGACCTTCTCGAGGAGGCCTGCCGGCGCATCCAGCGCGCCTGCGCAGCGCTTGCCTGACGAGCGCCCTGCAAGCCTGCTGGACGCCTGCCATCGCGAAGCATGCCGACCGGCGCCTGCTGTGCCCCCCGGCCCCCCTCGCGACACCCACAACGCCCTAAAGGCCTGCCAGAAAGGCTTCGAGCGCGGCATTGACGGCTTCGGGTGTTTCCTGCTGGACCCAGTGGCCGGCGCGGGGCACGAGGGTGGTGCCGCGATAATCCTGGCAGAAGGCGCCGGGGTCGGCGTAGAGATCGACACCGGGGACGAAGTGGCGCACCAGGTCGGCCTCGCCGGCGATGAAACAGGCCGGCTGGGGAATGGTGCGGCCCTTGACCGGCGCGCGCTCGGCAAAGTCGAGGTCCTGGGCGCGGTAGCGGTTGATGGGCCCGCGCCAGCCTCCTTTGCGGAACGCTTCCACAAAGACGGCCATGTCGGCCTCTGGCATCCACTCGGGCAGGCGGTCGGGCGCAGCGAGCCCGTCAAGAAGGCCAGCTGAAGGCGGCTTGTTCATGAGGAAGGCCATGTCGGTGCCGGCGGCGGAGAGCCCGAAGTAGATTTTGTGGAGCGCCTGCGGGTCGGCCTCGAGCTCAGCCTCCACCCGCCCCTCCTCCTGGAAATAGAGCTGGTAGAAGAAGCGGTCCTTGTAGAGCTGGCGGGCAATGTCGAGGAAGGAGACTTCGCCCATCGGGACATAGGGGACAGAGAGACCAGCAACGGCCACCACCTTTGCTTCGTGGCGGAGCGCCGTGTTCCAGACGATGGGGGCGCCCCAGTCGTGGCCGACAAGGACGGCCTTCCCGCCCAGCGCGTCGATGATGGCGGCGATGTCAGTACAGATGACCGAGAGGCGGTAGGCCTCGACCGGCCAGGGCTTGTCGGACCGGCCATAGCCGCGGACATCGAGGGCTGCGACCCGGCGCCCG